>JBEBVI010000054.1:0-15731 GCA_040392805.1 Taibaiella helva | reverse complement strand
GATGGATTTCATTCACTAACCCGTGGTAGCCCTGGTCAAAAATCAGCTCTTTTCTGTGGTCGGGGAGTATTTTGTAGTACTTATTACCCAGTTGTGCATAGCGTATTGTGGTTCTGAATAATCTGAACGTACCTGCCGGAGTAAAGCCAAAGTCGCGACTATAAGGAGATAAGCCTGCTTTTTGAATGCGTTGTGTGGTACTAAAACGGGTATTGACATCGATTTCTGCGGAAGGCTCTAAAGGAAAAGCCTGCATGATACATGATGCGGGTTGGGCATTGATCATAGATTGCGGCAGTAAGAACTGTGCTAAATGATCTGTAAGCCTTGACTGGGTTGTATTGATGGTGTTGCCTATGGATTCCAGCTCGCCGGCACAAGCCTCTATAATGAGCATAATAAGAGGGTCGAAATTTGTTTCTATTTCTCCCTCCGGTATGCCCCAGATTCTTGCAGCTGTTTTCAGCATTTTATCTTTGATCTGCTCTTTCCTGACCATTTCTTACCTGATTCTTAAGATTGTTTTATCGAATATTGTTGCTGTTTTAATCGAATGTAAGCGGGCCGATAAAAAAGCCGGTCGCAAACCGGAAGGGCTCATCGCTGCGTACAAGGGTAGCCTGTATGACGATTTCGATGCGTTTTCTCAGCCTGCTTCCCTTGGTTTCGTGAACGGTTAATTGCCTTACATTTACATCAACGGCTACATTGCTTAATCTCTTTTCGTAGTTGCGTATTTGTTGTATGAGGGTATTAATAACCATTTCTCTCCGGGCATCATTGGAAAGGTGTATGTCGTAATCATTGTCCCAGAATGCGGATCCATATGTCATATCCTGCTTATTTTCACCTAATGTGGTTGTGATAAGGAGGTGAAGGTTGCGCATGATCGAATTTTGCAGGGTACATGTTTCCATCTTCACTCCTTCAAAGAAATTATTGAAACGCAGGGGCAATTTCAGATATTCAGGCATATTTTATGTTTTGCAAGACAAAGATAGAAGAATCGCATCTTTATTCTATACGTAGAAAGGCGTATTATCGTTTCGTGGGTAAAAGGCGTCGAATGGACTCAAAAGAAAATCCCGGCATATATGCGTACGCCGGGATGTATTCTTAATGAAGTCTGTTGTATGTGTACTAATCTTCTCCTTTAGCCATTTTTACGTACTCCTCATTCACTTCTTTTCCCCAGAAAGGTTGTTCTATATCTTCTTCCTGTTCTTTATCGAAGAAGGTAGCTGCTCTTTCAAAGTATTCCAATGATTTCTTTTTACCACCGCCAAACATTTTAGGCGTATAGAAAATACTGGTTCCTTTCAGAAAGTAGATCCTCGGGTTCTCCGGGTTCTTTTCTTTGGCTTTCTCCAGGTTCTCTTCAAATATTTTTCCGTATTTCTGCCAGCGCTTTTGCGGGTTCACGCCTATTCGCGCATTGGCCAGCATAGCCGTCAGTGCGTAGATCTCTGATTGCTGTTTACTGTTGTTTTTGTCAGCCAGCCGGGTGGCATCTGCCAGGAAGTCCTCTGCTTCATCTAAATAAGCATCCTTTTTTTGAGCATCATTTTCGTCGTAGTTAAGTAAAATTTTACTCAGGGCGGCGTAGTAGGCCCCGCTCCATTCCGTGTCAAATTTTTTGGCGATCAATCCTAACCTGTTGCTTTGGTTGATTTTCTCCGGCTGTGTCTTTTGTTCGAAAAAATCCTGTAAGGTTTTGCCCAGGGTTTCTTTGTAGTCCTGAGCGAAGGTGATATTGCCGGTTCCCAAACCCAATGCAAGTAATAATATAAAATAGCGGATCATGTAATAATATGTTTTTAAGTTGATGGCAAACTTAATCTTTGGCCTTGATATATAACAAAAGATTTTCGGTAAATGAATGTCAAAATTAGGTCAAATTTTGATTGTTTGATCTAAATCAAAGCTGATAATGATTCTTGTCATTTTTTTTGTACGCGGCAAAAATCATCTTTGTGCAATATTTTCTCCGGAAAGATTTCATCTCTGTATATTGGTGGAAGCATAGGATGGAGAAGCTTGTGCCCGGGATCTGTAAGTTTACAGGGATCGTAGAGATTACCTAATTATCTTGGTGCTGTGCAAAGTTGCAGAGGAATTTATATAGTACCCGGAGTTTGAATATAATGCAGACTGATTATTGATAAAACGATTAATTTTTGAGCTAGAATATTAATGCAACAGGAGGAAAGAGATATAATACCTAATTTGGATAACGACCTGATCCGCATCTGGACGACAACTCTTGAAAAACTAAGGCAGGATAATGTTTGTCTGAAGAATCGGCTATCGGCAGCAGTACAGCATACCGTGAGCCGCTCTTTCCTTGAAGCTGCCGAATTTTATCAGCAAAGGTTTATTGACAAAGACCAGATCATTGATTTATTAAGGTATGACATCTCTAATCTGGCACACAAAAGTATGCAGGGCGGGCAAGCTGTTTCTGAATTACAGGTACGGCATCTGGCTAAGGATATTGACGCTTTGGTCAGTGAGTTCAACCAGATGAAAGACTCCTTTAACCGTTATCTTGACGAGTATGGCGGTGCTTAAAGCAAATTGCTGATTAATTAAACATTTCTTCCAGCTTCTTATAATTCAGAATATGTATCCGGCTATTCTGCAGGTTGACCAGCGATTCATCTTTAAACTCGCTTAGCGTACGTATCAGTGATTCTTTTGCTACGCCGGCAATGGCTGCAAGATTCTCCCTGGACAAGTCGATATAAAAGTCGGTGTTGTGGTCTGAATTGTATTTACGATACAGCTTTACTAACGTCTCTGCTACTTTTTTTCGTAAAGAGTTATAGGCCATGCTGAGTAATTGCTCTTCCTTCTCATTAATATTCTGTGCCAATATGCCAATGAATTTTTTCATTACGACAGGATTGGAACGCACCAGCTCATCAAATTCGGATCGTGGTATTATTGCAAGTTCGGTATCTTCAAGCGCTTCGGCATTTTCCCGGTATGCTTCACCTTCCAGCAGGGGCAGGTATCCTAAAAAATCTCCTTCATTGTACAATCCGACAATCAGCTCTTTGCCATCATCATTCCTTTTGTATGTTTTTACTTTTCCTTTCAGTATATAGTACAAACGGGATGGCTGATTACCTTCGGAGTATATGATATGTTTCTTCTTGTATTTGTTGGTGCTCCTGTTTTCTTTAAGCTCCTGGAGGTAATTTTCGCCGGCAGTGATACTGATCAGTGCATTAATGCCATTCAGGTTATTGCTGAAATCGTCCCGCAACAGTGCGGCTTTCTTAAGCCTGCTTTCTATAGCGTTAAGCAGCTCTGTGCCATCAAAGGGTTTGGTAATATAGTCGTCTGCACCCATTTCCATACCCTTTCTTATTTCGGATCGTTCTGATTTGGCAGTCAGGAAGATAAATGGAATGTGTTGCAGCTTGTCATTTTTGTGAAGCATATGTAAAACACCGTACCCGTCCAGTACCGGCATCATGATATCACAGATAATAAGGTCAGGAAGCTGTTCTATAGCCAATTCCACACCTTTTTTTCCGTTTTCCGCACTAATCACTTCGTAACCGGCCAGCTCCAATATTTCAGACATATTTTCCCTGATATCTGCATTGTCTTCTATCAAAAGTATTTTTTTCACTGTGTACTGTATTTTCTTGTTATGAATGCTGTGTAACAACTATTCTTTATATACTTCGTAAATTATTAAAAGTTATGATAAACACTGTTCCTTCGCCCAGCTTACTGTTACATTGTACGGTACCGTGCATGAGTTCGGCATATTTGCTCACAATATGCAGCCCTAAGCCGGTGCCCTGGATATTGGTAACATTGGTACCCCGGAAGAATCTTTCGAATAGATGCTGCTGGTCTTCTTCCGAAATACCCAGGCCTTTATCTTTTACTTTTAGTTGAATACTACCGGGGCTAACATTCAGCCGCAGGTCGATAGTAGTATTTTCCGGGGAAAATTTAATAGCATTGGATAGCAGGTTAAGTATAATATGTTTCAGCAATGCAGGGTCCAGTTTAGCTACAGTGCCACCCTTGTGTTCGAAACGAATACTCTGGCCTTGTTTTAGCAGGCCGTTCAGTTCGCTGACGATATTGGTCATGTGCTGAACAATATCAAATTCGGAATAACGGATCTGTATTTTTCCTTCTTCAATTTTCCCTACCGACAGGAAGTCGTTAAGTATGTCGGTAAGCATATTTACGGAAGAAACAATGCGTTGTACGTGCTTTTCCCGTTTCGGATGATCTTCTGCATCTGTATATTTTGAGATCAGGTAGGCGGAAGACAGAACGGTGCTTAGGGGAGTACGGAACTCGTGCGAGGCCAGGGATACAAATCTGGACTTCAACTCGCTCAGTTCTTTTTCTTTTTCGAGAGCAAGCCGGAGATCGGTTTCTGCCTTTTTACGTTCGGAGATGTCAAGAGCTATACCCAGATAGCCATCTACACTGCCATCTTTCCCCCGCATAACAGTCAACGTGTAGGATACGGGGAAGTGTGATCCGTCCTTTCTTACAAAGAATGTTTCGCCTTCGTCGGAGGTACCGTTTTCTGCCTTGGCTGCTGATATAGAGAATAAAGAATCCTGTGCTTTCCCTTCTGAGTGATTTGTATTATAATAAAATATTTCAGGTTTCTTAGTATATATTACTTCTTCGGCACGGTATCCCAGGTGACGTTCGGCCGAAGGGTTGAACATTTGGAGGATGCCGTTAGGGTCTGTTACAAAGATGATCGCTTCGGCGTGATCCCATATGTTTTTAAGAAAAGCATTCACACGGTTCAGCTCGAAATCCTTTACGCGTGTCTCTTCTACCTGTTTGGCTAATTGATGTACGGTACTGGTTAAGGAAAGGGTACGTTCTTCAATTTTACTTTCCAGTTCGGCGTTTAGTGTGATCAGTGCCTGTTCTGCTTCCTTCCTGAGTGAGATATCACTTAAAAAAGCAATAACATATTTACCTTGCTTTGACTGGTAGCTGCCCAGACTTACCTCAACGGGAAATTCGCTTCCGTCCCTTCGTATAGCGAACAGATCCATACCTTGTCCCATCGGCCTGCTTTTCGGGTGCCGGTTGTAATGATGTACGTGATTGGTATGTCGCTCATGAAATCGCTTAGGGATCAGTTTTTCTATCGGCTGACCCACCAGCTCCTCTTCCATGTAGTCAAATTGCTTAAGCAAAAAAGGGTTAGCCAATACAATCTTACCCTGTTCATCAGCTATAATAATACCCATTGAGGCATTACTGAATAAAGCATCAAAGCTTACAACAGTTTCTTTATCCATTATATATACAGCTATTCTGAGCGCGACAAATGTACAAAACTTTCGTAGTAGGCTAACTATTGTGTCCAGGGGAAAATTATAAAAAAGAATGTGATTGAGGATAAGGTCAGGAACGGTCTCTCGCAACGGCGCAAAAAAGCTGCAACGGCACAGTTTTTTAAGGGCTAAGTATGTTTATCTTCAACCTGGCACTTATCAATCATCACCCACTCCTTATACCACTTTCTGGCAGTTACATGGAACGGTTCATCATTGATAATAGCATCAGTCCAGATCAGGTAAAGCGTAAAATGTTCCTGGAAATTATTGATACCTTTCAATGAAGAAAGATAGACCTCAATAATAGTTTTAATATCCCTAAGCACACGGTTTTTAGCCTGTATACTATCATAATTATGGTCTTTCTGCAATAATGCAGCAATCTTGATTTCCAAAGGGAACCGGGTACTATAATCTTCAAATTGCCGGAAATAACGGTATGCCGATTGTGCAGCAGATGGGATTACGGAATAAGATTTGCTTTGAAGAAGATTAAACAACTGGAAAAAGTAAAGATCGTCGTAGATATCCCGTCTTACATTTTTGGATTCTTTTTTAAAAAGGAGGTCAAAAATTTCATTCGCTTTTTTGAAGTTACCGATACCCATATAGGCATTCATCAGGTTGCCAAGCACCACTTGCCTTGATTCGTGCGACATCATTTTACCGTATTCCTGTATCTTTGTTTCTGCCAGCAATATGGCTTCTTCCAGCTTTTCTTTGTTACCCATATAATTAAAAATAACAAGGAGATAAGTGATTTTATGGTAAAAGATACCAATGTTAAAGGTTGGCGACTGATTGAGGCGGTGTTTCTGAATATATTGATCTGCCAGTGTGAGCTTATTCAACACATCTTGGAAATAGCCCAGAAAAAAACTGGAAGTAAGATGTTCCAGCATTCCGGCAATATAATCGCCCGGCAAAACGGCTGTCCACCCGGAGGATATGAGACGGTTGCTATACCTGTATGCATTAACATGCTCCAGCACCAGACCATAGTAAATTACGTGAATAAAATCGAAATAAAATTTTGCCCTCTGAGAAAGACATTTTTCATACGTGATACCTCCAATAGCATCTATGGTTTCTGTCTTAAATTTATGGACCATTTCTCCCTTTATATACCCATATAGTTTTTTCAGGTCTTTAGCCTTACTGTAAATATTTTCCAGGCTCCGGGTCTGCACTAACTTATTATGCACCTCTTCTTCTTCAACTACTATTTCGTTTAACGAACGTTCCGGATGGACCAGAACTATATTCAGTTTGCGTTCCCAGTCCAATATTTGAAGCAACAACCCGAATTTTTCGTATCGGATGGCTAAGTCATGCGCTTTCTTTAAGATAAAAAGGCTTTGTTCCGGCAGGCTGTGGTTATATAGTATCTCTATTTCCAAAAGGTGGTTCTGTATAATAGCGTCAACACTAATGTCATGATGAAAAGAGCGCAGTGTTTTGAGTATATTGTCATACAACCGTCTTTTTGTGGTGGTTAATACCTGCGGGCCATATTGCTTAAATATTTTGCTCTGTTCACTTTTCCCTTCTTTATATAAATGGTAGAGCTGTAGAAAAAACGGCCGCTTCTCCTCGTCTTCATTATTATCGTAACTACTCGAAAAGTAGCTTCTTTCTGCTTTTGTAAGAGATTGTATAAGTAATTCCAGGCCATCTCTGTGTCTGTACATAGTACGAGGTATTTGTGTTCTAAATTAATATTTTTTTAGAGAAAAATACATTTGGTGAGTTCACAATAAGTGAAAATCTGTTTTGAAAATTGAGTTTTTTTTCGTTCATTTTGTATAGACATCATGGACAAAGAAGGATACTGAATTTGTTTAACCTCAAAAATAAAAATTTATGAAACTAAGAAATTTACTAAGTATAGTTTTGGCTTTAGGCTTGTGTATTCAGGCTTTCGCGCAGGATGTATCCCTAGAGTGGATACATGGTATTGGCAATACACACACACTTGATGTAGGAAGAGCCGTTGCAACGGATGCTCAAGGTAACGTATATGTAACAGGAAGTTTTGGAAATACTGTTGATTTTGACCCTGGTAGTAGAGTAGTTAATTTAACATCTTCATCTGATGACGGGAAATGTGAAACTTATGTTGCTAAGTATAATGCAGGCGGTAATTTAATTTGGGCGGTTCAGACTAAAGCAGCCAATTATAATGCAGATAGGCAAGCTACCGTTTCCGGGTCTGTAACAATAGATGGTCTGGGAAATCTGGTAATTGCTGGGACTTTTAGTAATGAAGTTGATTTTGATCCTGGAGGAGGAACGCAACTCTTAAATGCTGTTAATGGAAATAAGTTTATATGGAAACTTGATAATAATGGTGCTTTAGTATGGGTAAAGCAAATAGGTAATGGCGGGTTGCCCGGCTCACAGGAATTCCGGGTTATAACAGACTACCAGAACAATATTTATGTGGCCGGGTATTTTATGAATACAGTTGATTTCAATCCTGGACAGGGTATTGATACCTTAACAGCTATTAGTACTTTTAGTACTCCCAGACGACAAGATATATTCTTGTTAAAGTTGGATATGAATGGAGATTTTTTATGGGTAAAAAGACAACCATCTATTGCAGACGGAAGAATCTTTGGTATAGGACTATCTACAGATAACCGGGATAATGTTTATGTGGCTGGAGCCTTTACCGGGACCGAGGATTTTAATCCAGGGCCCGGCACTCATATCCTGACTGCCGGCAGGACTATCCCTGACCCTAATATGAGTACATATATCAGTAAATTCAGACCTGATGGAACGTTTATCTGGGCAAGAAACTTTAGAAATGTAGATACTATTATTGGTCGGAGATCAAATAGACTCGGTAATATAACAACTGATTATTGGGGTAATGTTATTTTAGTTGGAGATTATTATAATAAAACCGATTTTGATCCGGGGCCAGATAGTTTTTATATGTTGCCTAATCCGGCTAATACCAGATACAGCAAATATATTGTAAAACTGGATTCGGCAGGAAGTTTTGTTTGGGCAAAAGCAATATTTAATGATTACAATTTAGGGTCTATTGGTATAAATTCGACAAGTGTTTCTGCAGATGCAGTGGGAAATATTTATTCCGCAGGCTATTTTGACGGACCCAGTAGGGATTTTAATCCTGGAACAAATCCTGCGGATACCTTCTTCCTTCATGCCCCTGTATTGTCTCAGGCATTACCGTTTTTTCTGAAATTAAACAGTTCGGGTGATTTTATCTGGGCTAAACAGTTTACCAGTACCGGCGGCGTTAATAGAGTGCTTGGTATTGATGTTAACGGAGAAGGGGCAATTTATTCAACTGGTGATTTTGTAGCTCCAACTAACTTTGATCCTAATTTGGATACTGTATTATTAATACCCAATGGCGCATCAACAGACATTTTTATCCATAAAATGAGTTGTATTGATACTACCGGCAAGCAGGCAATTATTGACTCTGCTATTTGCAGGTATTTTTATGGCGACAGTATATATACAGAAAGCGGTACTTATTATTATTACCAACTACAGGAATCAGGTTGCCGCAGTACTATTACTTTGGAGTTAACCATAAAATCATTAGAAGTTAAAATTAATATAGACCAGAATATACTCGGAACAAATCATTCCTACTCAAGTTATCAATGGTATTTTAATGGTAATCCTATTCCCGGGGCAACAGACAGCACTTATACCGCAACTGAAAACGGGGAATATCATGTAGTGGTAACTGATGAAAATGGCTGTATAGGCACCTCGGAAACGTATACTGTAAACAATCTTGCCGTCAATAGCCATTCGATACGGGATAATATACTTCTCTATCCCAACCCTAACGATGGCCTGTTATTTGTAAAAGCAGCACGACCCCTAAACAACGCCCGGTTCCGGTTAATCAGTATCCTGGGACAATCATTAATAACCCAAAGCGGATTAAAAGGTGCTGATTTCATTTTTGATATTTCCCACCAACCTAAGGGCATATTTTTTGCAGAAATAGAAGAAGATGGAAAAATGTTAAGAGTGAAATTAATAAAGGAATAGCAACGTATTTGTAGGTACGCGCCTCGAGGCGCGTACCTACAGCATTATAGTAGTAGGAAATTTTTCTAATTCAGTAAACGGATTATTCTAATGAGATACAGGCTATGGGCTATTTGGGTTATACTGCTATTGCTTCCGGCATATCTAAATGCCCAATATGGTAATGTATGGATATTCAACGATCGTGGAGGGCTTGACTTTAGTTCTGTTCCTCCTCGTCCGGTAAGCTCGGCGATTACAGCTGGCTGGGAAGCTTCCGCAACCATGTGTGATGCTGATGGAAGGCTCCTTTTCTATACCGATGGCTTATATATATGGGACAGGAACCATAACCTAATGCCAAATGGAAGTATCTTAGTATCGTTGCCACCTCCTCCAAACGGACACGTCACCCAAAGTTCCAGTCAGGGTGTTTTAATTGTACCAGTTCCGGGACAGAGGAATAAATACTATGTTTTCTCCTTAACCAATGGAGAACTGAATGCTAATATGGGCCGATTGTACTACTGCGTGGTTGATATGGAACTGAATAATGGATTGGGTGATGTTGTTGCTTCTCAAAAGGAAATTTTTGTTGCTTCCGGATTCACCGAGCATATGTCCGGCGTAAGTGCTAACCATTGTAATGTATGGATTCTCACCATATACCAGAATTCGAATAAACTAAATGCTTTTTCTGTAACGGAAGAAGGCATTAACCTCATACCTGTACAATCAGATCTGTTACCCGCCAATCAATACAACGTTTACTTTGGTCGTATCACGTTTTCACCTGACGGACAAAAATTATTAGTAGCCAGAGGTGGCATGGCGTTATATAAATTTGACATAGAAACCGGTCGGGCTACCGGCTGGCTTACTTTGGCCCGCATTGGCCTGACCGGCTATTATTATGTAGGCGACTTTTCCACAGATAATTCAAAAGCCTACATTATGGAGTCTTTTGGCTCAGGTAATATTTTTCAATTTGATTTGAACCAAACAAGCGATGCAGACATTTTAAATTCAAGAACCTATATTGCCAATGCCGTAAACGGCTCTTTAAAACTTGGCCCTGACGGTAAGATATATGTACGGGGAGGTGAGGGTAACAGTAGAAATATAAGCGTAATTGAATATCCAGATTTAGCAGGGACAGCTTGTCAGTTCGCTCGAAACAGCATAGAGCTGTTACCTTCGACAAGCGGTTCGGGCTTATGTCTGCCTAATGCCACTGTGCCTATAATTTATAAAGACACATTTATCTCCAGTCGCATGCAGGGCGGCGATTGCTATTCTGATCAGCCAGTAATATTAAACCACACTGTACCCAATAGCTGGAATGCACGCTGGGAGAATGGTAGTACAGATAATACCCGTAGTATAACAGAAGAAGGAACTTACTGGATCAGTTACTATACGCCTCCTTGCAATTATCATATTGACACAATTCATGTATTCTTTCCCCGGATCAATCTTTCCGTAAGTCCGCAGGATACTACTATCCAATATGGGGATAGCATTATGTTGCAGGCTTCCGGCGCAGAGGAGTATATGTGGTGGCCGTCCACGGGATTAGATAATAACATTACCGCTACGCCTTGGGCAAGTCCGTCACAGCCGGTACAATATACTGTATATGGTTTTAACCAGTATGGCTGTCAGGATTCCGCTACTGTCCGTATTCATATAGACTATACCATTCCCTATCTGATACCTAATGCATTTTCACCCAACGGAGATGGTATAAATGACGTATTCAAAGTGGAGGGTTTGCCTGTACAATTGCTGGCAGAGCTCAAAGTCTTTAATCGTTGGGGACAATGTATCTTTGAGGCTACAGATAAGACAAAAGGTTGGGACGGAACGATAAAGGGTAAGCTTGCTGCATCGGATACTTATTATTACCTGATACAGTTGATTTATCCTGATGGTGGAATGGAAACACTTAAGGGTGACATTATGATTTTAAGGTAGTCCCTTCTATTCTTACCGTTTTGTGGAATTGTCTGTTTTTTATTTTTAAACCTTGCAGATAGGTTGTTCAAATATCGAGAGGTTTTTTTGTTCACTTTTTAAGAAAATATCTTTTTTTAAGTAAAGAGCATATATCGTCGATTTTATTATAGCCGGTTGAACAACCTACCTTATAGACCTTTCGCACTGCAAATGATGAAGCGGTGCCGGTTGCACAGTGCATCCCTGTTTGCAAACGTATTGTTGCTCTGGTTGGGCATACATTAGAGAACGCTTAACGTACAATGACGTTTTGTGTTGCGATAATGTCCACTTTGTGATGTCTACAGCTTGTTCAACTGATGCTACACGACATACGGCCAATATATCTATACTGGAATTCTGTTATTATTTCCGCAGGTAACGATCTGAATAAAAACAGACCACGATCCAAAAACAGCCTTAATGTCTGCAATAATTTGCTATCAATATTGTCTTTTAAGAAGGGTATAAAGTAATTTTGATGTCAACTTTTTGAGTATTAAAGTGTATTTGCCTAAGTATATCAGGAGCGCTTTACATCATAAGAGACTATATGCGATATTACATAACTGTAAAATGTAAATTTTTTATTTTAATCGTTTGCCTGCAATTTTGTTTTTCCTGTTTATGGTCACAAACTGCACATCTGAATCCGAAAGAATCAGAACAACAGGTATTATTGTTAAATACGGAAACAACTATGGACCAGCCAACGCATAAGACGATTTATCTTTTTAGCGGCTTAGGCGCTGATTACCGCGTATTTCAGAACCTGGAACTTGCAGGATACAGGAAAGTTTTTATTCAATGGGTGGATCCGGAAGATGGAGAATCCATAGCACACTATGCAGCTAAAATCAGGGAACAGGTAAAGGAGGAGCTGCCGATTTTTGTAGGTGTGTCCTTCGGCGGCATGGTGGCCCTTGAAGTCGCAAAACAAATACCTGTAAAAAAAATAGTCATGATTTCCTCTGCTAAAACAAGAGCGGAGCTGGACGCAAAAAGTAGCATTTTTTTACGCTGGCGTTTGTATAAAATATTACCGGCCTCATTACTCCGGAAGTCGAACTTCTGGGTTTATCACTTATTTGGTGTACGGGATCCTAAAGATAAGCTATTACTAAAAGAGATTCTTGCAGATACAGATACCCGGTTTTTAAAATGGGCTTTAGACGAACTGCTCCATTGGCAAAATGAACAGGTTCCCGACCAGTTCATTCATATACATGGAACAGACGATCACATTATTCCTTACCGGAATCTACATCCCGACTATAGTATTGAAGGAGGCGGACATTTCATGGTATTAAACCGTGCAACGGAAATTAATAAAATTATTCTGGACTATTTGAACAATGAATAATGGGTGTCAATAATCGTTAAAGAATAATATTATCTGCCTTTTGTTTATAAACCTCTTAGATAGGCTATTCAAACGGTTATAATAAATCCTCTTATAAACTTTCTGTCGTGGTGTTTAAACAATCAAGCTTATAATCGTTCTTGTCATGCTGACGTGAGGAAGCATCCCTTAAGCGCTCTGAGATTGCTCCTTGCGTCGGAATGGCAATAGAGAGTGGAGATCGAGTCATTCCTGAAAATTATTACTGTTATAGTAAATTTATACATAATATCTGCTACTTCATTACTTAAAAAAGAAGCTTTCCCCGAAAAAAGTCCCCGATGTTTGAACAGCCTATTTACGAGGTTTTGATCTTATAGAAGGTTAAATCTTAAAAAGATTTTTTGTTTCAATAAACACCGTTCATTAAATTTGCACCGTTATTATGGGAATATCAGAAAGAAAGGAAAGAGAAAAACTGGAAATGAAGGAGCGTATCTTGAATGCCGCTTTGACTATGTTTATTGAAGAGGGATATGAAGGTACTTCAATAAGGAAAATTGCAGATGTTATTGAATATAGCCCTGCTACCATTTACCTGTATTATAAAGACAAGGACGACCTGTTGTATGACGTTCAGGGTGAGGCATTTGATAAGCTATACACTGCTTTTACAAAGGAGGCCGTGAGTAAAAGCAGCCGTAAGCGCCTGGAGCAGATATGCGAAAGTTACATCAGGTTCGGGTTGACACATCCGGAGTTGTACGGGCTGATGTTTACTTATCATTCCCCGATGAAGGTAGTAGACGATCTGCCTATCTGGACTAATGCGCAATCGGCTTTTCAATTTCTTTACGATACTATAGCCGCCTGTATAGGGGAAGGTATCCTGAAATTCCAGCATGTACAAGAAGCAGTAGTGTCTATATGGGCGTTTGGGCACGGTTTGATTTCATTGCATAATAGCTGCCGGCTAAAAGTAGTTCCATTGGAAAGCCCGGATCAGGCAGAGGAATTAATTTATAAGCTGACACGGCAATTTCTGAGCTTTATCAGGGCGTAGCCTTAATTTTTTAAATGATTGATAAACACCGTTAATTATGTTTACGTATATTACCAATCTCAAAATAATCCTGCTTGGTTCATTGATAACCTTAAACCAGGTTAAAATATGGGCGGGGCAGGTGGATGTTTATATTCAATATGCTTTTGAACATAATTTATCAATGCAGCAAAAGCAATTCGACCTTGAAAAATCACTACACGCTTTAAAAGAGGCCCGGGGATATTACTTACCCAATATAAGCCTGAATGCTATGTATACGCTTGCGAAAGGAGGTAGGACGATTGACCTCCCCGTAGGAGATATGCTCAACCCGGTGTATAATACGCTCAACCGGTTGACGGCTTCACAAAATTTTCCCCAGATTGAAAATCAGTCTGTACAGTTCAATCCCAACAATTTTTACGATGTAAAGCTGCGCACCAGTATGCCTTTGGTTAATTTTGAGATCGGCTACAATAAATCAATAAAAAGGGAATCAATCAGTTATCAGCAAGCAACCGTGAATGTGTATAAGCGTGCATTGGTAAAGGATATTAAGACTGCCTATTATCACTATATACAAGCTACGGATGCACTTAAAATTTATGAATCGGCACTGGTGTTGGTACAGGAAAATGTGCGCGTTAATCAGAGTTTGTTGAAAAACGGTGTACGTAATGCAACTGCTTTAACAAGAGCGCAGGCAGAGCAGGAGAAAGCAGAAGCCATGATTATCGAACAACAGAATAGAGTAATCAATGCGAAGGCGTATTTTAATTTTCTATTAAACCGGCCTTTAGATGAGGATATAATAACAGATACTCTTACCTGGCCTGACGATGCAGCAAAGGAAGAATTTGCATCTAATGAAAGAAAACGGGAAGAATTGTACCAGTTAGACTATGCACGTAACATATACCAGCTAAATGAAGCTTTGCAGCGAAGCAATAAAATGCCCAGGCTCAATGCTTTCCTTGACGCCGGTGCCCAGGATTTTAATTTTAATGTAAACAATAAATCATTATACCTGTTGGGCGGTATTAATATGCAGTGGGATTTATTTTCCGGCAACAGAACCAATGCCCGGATACAACAGACAAAAGCAGACAAGGCGGCGCTGGAAAAGCAGTATGAAGAAGTAGACAAAATGATCAGGCTGCAGCAATTACGGGCAGAGAATGACGTGCATACCGCTGAGAGAAAGCTGGAAAGCGCCCGCGCGCAAATGAAATTAATGGAACGTTATTACCACGATCAGTTTAAGCTGTATAAAGAAGGACAACTGTTGTATATAGAGTTGATAGATGCTCAAAATCAATGGATCACGGCACAGGTACAATATTCTTTAGCGATAGCAGACAGGCAAATGGCATGGGCTGCGCTTGAATATAGTACTGCAAGCTACGATTTGTAAACGAAAATGCTCATTATAATAATAAACATTTCCAGATGAGAACCTTTTTTTCCTGTTCGCTTTTCTTTGCCGCTATATTGCTTTTCCCTGCGTGTAAAAATCAGGAAACAGATACAGCTAAAGAAACAGATATCGTTCCGGTAAAGATATATGTTTTAACCAGTCGCGCACAGGCGGCTGCCATTGAAGCTTCCGGTAAATTTACGACGGACGATGAAGTGTATTTGTCTTTTAAAACCGGAGGGGTTATTCAGAAGATATTTGTAAAACAGGGAGATGCCATTCGCAGAGGGCAATTGCTGGCCACATTGCATCTTACGGAAATTGACGCCCAGGTTGCCCAGGCCAAGGCAGCATATGATAAAGCACTTCGGGATTTTGAAAGGATACGCAACCTGCTGGAGGATAGTGTGGCGTCGCAGGAACAATATCAAAATGCATCTACAGGACTGGAGCTGGCTAAACAGCAGTATAATGCGGCAAAATTCAACAGGAATTACTCAGAGATCAGGGCACCGCATAATGGTTTTGTTTTAGCCCGGCTGGGGGCAG
>JBEBVI010000053.1:0-15826 GCA_040392805.1 Taibaiella helva | reverse complement strand
ATTGCCTCTCCTAAACACTACTATAATTTTAATTCATAGGAGGCTGTCTAAAAAGCCCATTGTCGTCATTCCGACTGGAGCGGAGCGGAATGGAGGAATCTCCTAATCATTTGATTAGCCTTTTGAGATTTACGGTGAGAAAAGTTCTCGACTTCCCCTCGGCAAGCTCGGGATTCGCTCGAAATGACGACCTTTTTAGACAGCCTCCTAATCGAAGCTTATATAGAAATCTATGCACAAAATTACCCGGTGAGAAGTATAAGCTCTTTGAAATAACAGGGTCCTATTTTGCTAATAATCAATCAATTATTATACTTGTCAATAACAGCCTGCCATTGTCAGCCTGAGGCCCAAATAATTGGGAAATCAAGTTCTTTGGACTGATGCTTAAAATACAACTATATGATTGTGAGCACGATATAGGATGCGTCATGAACAGTTTGTCGAAGGGTTGACGATGGCACATTTAGTACTTATCAGCATACCCTACCCCTCTCCGGTTGCGGTTCTATGACATTACTATTGTTTAATAATTTTTTCTGTCTTCAGAAGGACGCCATTCTTATTCTTTACGGTTACAAAATAAATACCAGGAGTATAATTTTGCATGGAGATAAATTTCCGGACATTCTCCTGCTCCAGCACCTTTCCGGTTACATCGGTCAGTATGATTTGCACATCTGCAGCCGTATTAATATATACTTTGCTTTGAGCAGGGTTGGGGTATATATTTACGAATGGCTTCCTGCCATTTATATCACCAATAGCAAGATTAGTCACCACATAGATATCTGTTGTATCTATACAGCCTTTTTCATTGGTAACGACCACCTGGTAATCCCCGTTTTCGGCAACATGATAGAAACTGTCAGTTGCACCCTCAATAGCATTACCATTAAACAACCATTGATAACTGCTATAGGACTCTGTAGTACTCAACAAAAATTCATCTACGGAAATAGTGGCCACCAAAGGCGTTATGGTCAGATTTAAGGCAATAGTACTGTCGCATCCGGCAGAGTTGGGAAGAACCATATAATAAGTGCCATCCTGGGCATAACGTGTTCCTCCGAATTCATATCCGTCACATTCTGCCGTAATTTCCACGAGTGACAAGGTGGTATCTGTGCATATCATTTTATGGACAAAAATATCATCTCTCTTCGCTTCAGATATAAGGCCATGTCCCTTACCATTAGGATCGAAATCGCAATCATCAGCAAAGCTGCCTGTTGTATAGACATTACCGTGCGCATCCACATCAATAGCGCATCCGGTACTGATGCCCTTTCCTCCCAGCTGCTTTGCCCAGTTGTAATTACCCTCGCTGTCCAGTTTCCACACAAAAACGTCGTTGGTTACCGCTGTATCATAATTGTGCGAAGCAAGATCAGCTATACCTGCTCCGGGATCAAAATCCACTTTTTCTTTAAAGAAGCCTGTGATATAAATATTATCTGCAACATCTGTAGTGATACCGTAAGATTCAGCACTGGATTTACCATAGCTTTCGGTACTTCTGGCCCATATGAACTCACCCGCAGAATCCAGCTTGGAGACAAAAATGTCACCGCCTGCACTCGTAGATGTCAGTACATACGTACCGCTCCCCGGGTTAAAGTCGACGCCGCTTATCATATGTGCACCTGTAGTTATTACATTCTCTTTACTGTCTAAGGTCAGCCTCATGCCCAATGCCATAGCAAACAAACCGCCTGTTTGCTTTGCCCAGACAAAGTTGCCCTCTGCATCCAATTTAGAAACGCAAAAATCCGCAAAACCCACCGGTACAAGCGGATAGGTAGCGCTTCCCGGATCAAAATCGATTTCATCACCCATAAAAGTGGTCAGCAAATATATATTTCCGGAAGGTGCTAAAGCCAGTGAAAAGGGCAAAGCCATACCTTTACCTCCTATACTCTTCACCCATCCGAAATTGCCGTCGGCACCCAGCTTCAACACAAAACCTGAAGGGTTAGAAGACGTTATAGTGGTAATACCCGTCCCCGGATCAAAATCTACGGTTTCACTATAGCTTCCATAAATATATACTTGTCCTGAGGTGTCAACTGCTATACTGGTGCCTTCATCGGCTCCCGGTCCGCCAATTGATTTTGCCCATACAAAATTGCCATCCTTATCCAGTTTAGAGATAAATGCGTCACTCCATCCCGCAGAATTAGCTATAAGCAATTCCACTCCGGTACCCGGGTCAAAATCGGCCGTTCCATAAAACATTCCTGCCGTATACACATTACCCTCTTTATCCAGGGCTATAGCTCTGCCCCGGTCGCTTTCAACAGAGCCGCCCATCACTTTGGCCCAGATCAGGCTGCCGGTTGCACTGTATTTACAGACAAAAACATCAGTGTGCCCCTGAGCAGTAAACGAAGCGCTGCCGGCTCCCGGATCAAAATCTACCGTACCGCCAAATGCCCCCGTTACATACACATTCCCTTGATTATCCGTAGTGATACTTTCTCCTTTGCTGTAGCCTCCCGTACTTGATAATTGATTGACCCATTCCAGCGTAACATTTTGTGCTTTAAGCTGCTGATTACCCAATAACATCAGTATACTTACTATACCTGTCCATTTTAAAATGTAATGATTACATACCATCCTTATATAATTTTATTTGGTTAAGATTAGATGTACTTATATTCATTATTACCTATCTTTAGGTAACTATAGCAAAGTAAACATCACTGACAGAATTATTTCTGTAGTGATCCACGGATTTTTTTTAACCTACTATGTAATTAATTAATATCTAAAATATTTTTTTACAATTGTGTTACGGTAACCATGTCGGAATAACTTCCGGGGTTCAAAACTCCGGAAGATGCCTCCGTCAGTAAACGGGATTAAACGGGCCGACGTGACGATACTTTGAGAATTTATTTTAACTATAATGCACAGCTTATTCATGAAAGCGAAAACAAAAGCGGGGATGGGATGGATACTTATCGCTTTGCTGATGATCTGGCCTTTCTATACTTGGTCTCAGGAGAAAATAAAAATTCATACATCGGCAGATACGATGATGATCCATCAACTGATTAACGATGGCCAGGAATATATCTTTACCCGCACCGATAGCGCACTCCACCTGTTCAGGGAAGCCGAAGAAATGAGCCGGGCAGGCGGATACGATGACGGCATCGGGTATGCCCTGGCCAATACCGGATTGGCATTGACTACACTGGGAGATTACAAAGCCGGGTTTGCAGCCTACAATACCGCCCTGCCTTACTGTATCCATGCAAAGCAGCTCAAAATTGCACTTATACATTTATATTTCAATGTAGCAATGAGCTGGGCCGATAAAGAGGACTATCTGAAAGCAAATCAATACTATCATAAAGCTATAGATCTGCTTCAACAGCGATTTCCCGACAATCAGATCCTGCTTTTAGCCATATACAATAATCTGATAGCAATACAGGTGAATATGGGCAGCTATGAGCAGGCTTTAGCCTATGCAGAAAAAGCCTATGCCCTTGGCCTGCAATATCACAAAACACCTCAGTTAGCACAGGTAATTATGAATAAAGGAGATATCTTTTTTAGTAAAAAATCGTACGACAGCGCGTTATTTTATTACAAAAAAGCCTTGCCATATATACAGGAGGGGGTAAACAAAAGTATTCTCAGATCTTATTATTTAAGAATGGGAGATGTATTGCTGGAACAAAAACAATATAAAGAGGCGCTGACCTATTTACAGGATGCACACAAGCTTAGCAAAGACACCCGCCCGCTGGAATTTATAAACACCAGCTATTCATTAGGGGATGCTTTATATCGCCTGGGCAGATATACAGAGGCGGAAAAAGTGATCTTGCCTGCGCTGAAGATGGCAACAGAAACGGGCCTGGTCAAAAATAAGCAAAACGGACACGCCGTACTTCTTGAATTATATAAGAAGGAAGGGCGATACAAAGAGGCCTTTGATCATTTAAGCGCTTATCAGCAACTATCGGATAGTATCATCAGCATCGGAAAAGTAAGAACCGTAAATGAAATTGAGATCAAATACCAGGTTGCAGAAAAAGACAAAATCCTGATGCAAAAAGAGCTGCGCATAGCGCAACAGGATAAGAAACTATATCAGCAAAACCTGGTCATAGGCAGTGTTATTCTGATATCTGCCGGAGCCTTCTTTTTTTATCGCTATACCAGAAAACTTAACCTGCGCGACCGAAAAATCGAACAATTGAAAGCGATGATGGAAGGCGAAGAGAAAGAAAGAATAAGACTTTCACGGGAGCTGCATGACGGACTGGGCGGAATGCTGACCGGAATCCGGCTTAATTTACGGAGTATACAACGCCAGTCCGATCCGGAACTATTAAGGAAAGAACTGACCGGAATTATGAGTATGCTACAGGAAATGGGAGAAGAGATTCGGTTTACGGCACACAATCTCATGCCCGATATGCTTGTGAAACACCGGATCAAGGAGGCCTTGCAGCTATATTGCGAACAAATAAGTATGAATGGAAACTTAAAAATTGAGTTGCAATGCATGGGCGATTTTCAGCACCTGGATATAAGCTTCGAACTACATGTGTACCGCATTATTCAGGAATTGGTACAAAATATCGTTCGTCATGCACGAGCATCTTCCGCGTCGATCCAGATCCGGGTCGATGAGCAAAAGCTATTGGCCTCCGTAGAGGATAACGGAACCGGCTTTGATACGGAGACAGAAAATAAAGGCGCCGGACTCCACAATATTAAAGCCAGAGTAGAAGCCGTGAATGGTTATTTTTCACTGGCATCCCATAAAACAACAGGGACTACCGTTTATATTGAGCTCCCTGTAAGTCGTAAACAGATGAGTATATGAAAATCAATATTGCTATAGCAGATGATCACCCTATGATTATCGGCGGGTTAAAAAACTTATTAGAAGGCTATCCGCATCTGCACCTGGCAGGCGTTTATCTATCCGGCACAGAACTCCTGCAGCATCTGCCGGAAATGGATATAGATGTCCTTCTGTTGGACATTCAGCTTCCTGACAAAACAGGTGACCTGCTGGCTCCCATTATCCTAAAGCAAAACCCCGAAGTACGCATACTGGTATTAACCAACCTATCCAGCCCTTTATACATACATAATATGCTGAGGATAGGTGTAGCGGGCTATATCATGAAAAGCGCCGATCCTGACCTGTTGATCCAGGCTATAGAAACAGTTTATAGCGGTGGCGAATTTATTGATCCGACCCTGGGAGAAAAACTTGATCAGTTTCGCCTGCGTATGAAGAAAGAGGCCGCTTTAAAACCCAGTCTGAGCCTCCGCGAAAAAGAAATCCTTAAGATGACAGTGAACGGTGACAGTATGCCGGAAATCTCTAAAAAACTTTTTATCAGCCTGCGTACGGTGGAGTACTATCGTAGCAATTTATTTTTAAAACTGGAAGTTAAAAACCTGGCCGGGTTAATCCGCAAAGCGCTGGAACTGGATCTGACGGAATAGAAATCCGGAGATATAAATGCTCCCGGAACCGGTACCGACGATGTGGAATAACCAGGATCTCATTTCTTGTGTCTATAACACAAAAGAAGCCCTGGTTATCCGGTTGGAAAAACACCCGGCATCTATACTGCATACCAAATAAAAACAGGCAATCCTTATTTTTCAAGTGCTTGATTGGGGTATATAAAAGAACTGTTTCACACAAAGAATAGAATAATTTTATTTCAAAACAGCTATGTTGTACACTTTACTTTCTTTGTTCCTTCAATAATGAGCAAAAGTTGGGTTCTGTTGAACAAAATTTTCATGTTTTTTTACTACATATAAATAGGGCTTGCTAAATAACTGTACTTTATTATGTAGGCAATAGCTCTTCCTCGTACCGCTGTCACGTCCCTTCGGACCAGGCTCGGGACAGGTAGAAGGTTCTATAGGTGCTAAGGAATGCTCTGGTTAGGTTATTGTAGCGACGTTTAGAATATGGGATGACTATGGAGAGTAGGCAAGAGAAGTAGCCATTTTTTATAGTGAGGTAGATATTCAGGTTTTTCCTGAAATATATCTGCAAGGTTTTAAGGCTGAATGGGCTAAAACCCTTGCAGAGAAGTATAAAGAGATATTTCTCAATTCGTTAGTATTCAATGAAACATAAGTTATTTAGCAGACTCTAAATAAAAGGAGGCTGCAGGAACACCGCACAAAGCACATTCCTACAGCCGGAAATCCATTAATTACCCCAGCATAGCTATTCCCTTTTTCACACCGTGAACCAACCGGTCCACCTCTTCGGTCGTATTATAAAAGGCAAAAGACGCCCTTACAGTGCCCGGTATATCATAGAAATCCATAACCGGCTGACAGCAATGATGACCGGTACGTACGGCAATGCCCTGCTTATCTAATAATTCGCCCAGGTCAAAAGGATGGATACCGTCTGCCAGGAAAGATAGTGCGCCGGTACGTTCTTCAGGCATACCGATCAGTTTTATGCCCGGGATAGAAGATAGTTGTTGTTCCGCATATTGCATCAGCCGGTGCTCCGCTTCCGCTATTTGCCCGATACCTAAATGATCTACATATTCTATGGCTGCACCCAGGCCTATAATACCTGCTACATCAGGGGTGCCGGCCTCAAATTTAAAAGGCAGGTCAGCCCAGGTGGTTTTATCAAAAGTAACTTGTTTGATCATGGACCCTCCGGTCTGATAAGGAGGAAGTTCCCGCAACAGCTCTTCTTTTCCATATAATACTCCAATACCTGTAGGACCGTAGATCTTATGTCCGGAGAAGACGAGGAAGTCGGCATCCAGCTCCTGTACATCTACAGGTATATGCTGAATAGCCTGCGCGGCATCCAGCAGCACCGGGATATTACGGCTATGTGCCGCTTCAATGATCCTTCGAACCGGGTTTACGGTACCTAATGCATTGGACACCCAGGTTACGGCCACCAATCGTGTCTTATTGTTTAAAAGCTCTTCGCAGGCTTCCCATACCAGCTCTCCGTTTGCATAGATCGGGATCACCCGCAAAACAGCGCCCCTGTCTTCACAAAGCTGCTGCCAGGGTACTAAGTTGGAATGATGCTCCATAGCCGATATAATAATTTCATCACCCGCTTTTACATAACGTTTACCAAAACTATAGGCAACTAAATTAATACTCTCAGTTGTACCTCTTGTAAAGATGATCTCCCGGTCAGACCGGGCATTAATAAAACGGGCTATTGTCCTTCTGGCCTCCTCCTGCGCATCCGTGGCCTTCTGGCTGAGATAATGGACACCTCTGTGCACATTGCTGTTGTATGATTTATAATATTCTTCAAGCGACCTGATCACCACCTCAGGCTTTTGTGTGGTGGCCCCGTTATCATAATAAACATTAGGCTTACCATATACCTTTGTAGACAAGATAGGAAAATCCGCTCTTACCTGTTGTATATCAAACTCTGCTGTAGTATACATTTTTAAAAATATTTCCCGGCATGCTATTCCGCATCCGGTTAGAAAGTAATTCGTGTTTCGTATTGTATGTTGCCGGAGATAATACCGATATCAGCTATTAAATCTTTTCTCCCGAATGCAAAGTTAAGTAAAACAACAGCGGATTTAGTTATCTTGCGCATCATTGTAATAATGCTTTTTATATATTCAGCAATATAAACATCTTATAAAAAGTGTTTTTACGATTTAAAATGCTGACTTTTTACTTAGAATATTGTGAAGATCCTGCAATTGGTTAACCGGGTGCCCTACCCTTTAAATGACGGAGGCAGTATTGCCATACACTGTTATACAGAAGGTTATCTTCAGGCCGGAGCAGAGTTGAGTATGCTGGCCATGAATACCACCCGTCATTGGGCAGATACACAATCGTTACCTCCGCTCTACAAACAGCTCAGCTATTTTGAAGCTGTTAAAGTAGACAACCGGATCAAAGCTATTCCGGCCTTCCTGAATCTTTTTAAGAAAAGCTCTTATAATATTGACCGCTTTATTTCAAAAGATTATGAAAATGCACTTGCCCGGCTGCTCCGGCGTGAACATTTTGATGTCATACAGCTGGAAGGCTTATATCTCGCGCCCTACCTTCCTTTAATACGCCGTTACAGCAAAGCCATTGTTGCTATACGCCAGCACAATGTCGAGTTCCGTATATGGGAGCGGCTGGCCGCACAGGCCGGCAATCCGCTGAAGAAAGCTTATCTCAAGCTCCTGGCACGTCGCCTTAAGCGATTTGAACTGGCGCACATTAACGATTACGACATTGTGCTGCCGATCTCTAAAAAAGATGAAAACCTGTACAGGCAGTTGGGCTGCCATACACTGATGTATTTTCACCCCTTCGGTATTGATATGAAAAACGTACCGTTTGTACCATCTGCAGAGCCCCCTGTAACCCTGTATCACATAGGTGCAATGGATTGGCTGCCGAACAGGGAAAGTGTACAATGGCTTCTTGATAAGGTTATGCCCCTTATACGACAGAAGCTCCCGGATACGGTATTATACCTCGCAGGCAGAAACATGCCCGATGATTACCTGGGCCAGCAGGAGCATAAAAATGTGGTGGTGGCCGGAGAAGTTCCCGATGCCTCAGCTTTTGAACGGGATAAAAGCATTTTATTAGTACCCCTGCTATCCGGCGGAGGCGTGAGGATTAAAATATTCAGGAGTATGGCCATGGGGAAAACGATCGTTACTACTCCGGTAGGCATAGAGGGCATTGAAGCACAAAATGGCAGGGAAGTATTTATCGCCGACTCACCTGAGGCCTTTGCAGAACAGATCATCAGGCTGGTGCACCAGCCCTGGTTAATACAGGAAACGGGAAAAGCAGCACGGGCGCTTATGGAGCAACAGTATGACCGCAGAAAACTCATTGAACAGTTACTGGATCGCTACCGTGAGCTGCTCCGGACGAAATAACAACAGGATAAGTGAGGCTGCCAGGTTATTCATTCAGCGATCTTAAAGAGCCATCCAGATTATATACGAAATTATAGTTCTTCTGGTCGTTTTTGCCCCTGATCGTAATGGAATAATAGATGCCTTCTTCTTTGGTATTCATCTGGTTCCCCGATTTTACCTGCGCCGTAAGCACCTGGGGCTCCTGCACCCCCCGCTCACGCTCAAGTGTTTCCCTGGATTGCTGCATTAGCTCACCTAAACGCGACAAATGCACTTCTTTACCCAGCTGAAACATAAAAGACCGGGGTTCAGCACCTCTTACGGTCACCGTTACGTTCGCCTTCTTTTCCCAGAAGCCGTGGAACTGTATCCATTGCTCCTGCTTAAATGAGTTAGGATCTTTTGTTACCTCTATGGAAATCAGGTCATCCGAACCTCCGCTGTTGATCAGCTCTATATTGGTATACCAGGCATCCGCCCCGAATTCATCCAGCAGCTCTTTATTTAACTGCTCCATCCCTTTTACATTATGCTCGAAGCCGCTTCTGCAGGAACCGAGACAAAACGCAAAAAAAGCCATCAAGACAAAATACAGATTATAATTTTTCATCAAAAAAATATTTATTGTGGCGAATATAATAAATAATAAATATTTCCTTATAATAAAAAACACTAATGACAAATCGGCCCGCAATTGCTCCAAAATCGGCATTAGCCTGACTAACAAATCTTTATATTTTCATTACATGCAAGTCCGTTTTCAAATCTTTATCTTTGCTGGATTTTCAAAATAACTAATTTAATATTTCGTAAAATTCACTGTTTTATGTTCTAATTCAATTCATTAATGAACACAGCTTTTAAACGCATTTTGATAGCGGCAGGAATATTTTCTACCCTGGGTATATTTCCTTTGGCACAGGACGCCAAAGCCCAGACAGCGGTAAGCGTTTTAAGTGAATATACCTTGCTTAAACACGGACACGAACAATATCAACAGGGACATTATAATCTTGCTATTCAATCAATTAAAGAGTTCTTAAAACAAGACATATTACCTACCGGCCCCAACAACACCAATAATTTTTCTCTTGCAGTACAACAGGCTAAATATCTGCTGGTACTGGCTCAGCTAAAGGCCGGTGTTGCTCACGCGGAAGAGGAAATGGCTGCATACATAAAGGAAGCTGTTAACCCGGTATATCGTCAAAGGGCTGCATTTGCTTTGGCTCAGTATTATTTCAGGGAAAATGATCTGCCTTCCGCAATTACTTATTATGAAATTGCCGGGATAGATAACCTGAGCAATGACGAGATAGCAGATGCTAAATTTGAGCTGGCCTACAGCTATTTCAACAACAGGGCGTTTGAACAGGCGAAGCCGCTTTTTGCAGTAATTAAAGAGCTACCCGAAAATAAGTACTACATAGCCGGCAATTATTACTATGGTCTTCTGGCTTACAACGATAAGAATTATGAACAGGCCTTAAAAAGTTTTGAACGGGTACACAATGAGCCGGAATATAAAGACATAGTACCTTACTACGAGGCTGAAATACATTATTTTACCGGCAATTACGATAAGGTTTTACAGATATCTAACAGGTACCTGAAAAAGAAAGAACCTCTTTTCTACCATAAAGAAATGCAATTGCTCACCGGCCAGACCTATTTTGAACAAAAGAAATTTAAAGAAGCTCTTCCTTACTTTGAGTATTACTACGAACATTCCGACAGGATCAGGAAGGAGGAGCTTTATGAGCTGGCCTTTACGTACTATAAGCTGGAAAAATGGGACCAGGCTATAGAAAAGTTTCAGCCGCTTAGCAGCACCCGTGACTCGCTGGGGCAGACGTCCATGTATCTTCTTGGCGATTGTTACCTGAAAACGGGTAATAAGAAAGGAGCAAAAAACGCATTCGGCATCTGTTCGGATATGGCGTTCAACGCCTCTCAACGGGAGGCTGCCTCTTTTCTCTTTGCCAAACTATCTTACGAGGCCGGGGACGAGATTATCGCAACACGCAAATTCAATGAATATATAAATCAGTACCCCGATGCGCCATTCAATCCTGAGGCGCGTCGACTGCTGTCGGGGCTGCTGGCCAAGACAAGCAATTATAAAGAAGCTTTTGCCATTATGAGCGATATGCCTGTGAAGGACAATGATACCTGGGCTATTTACCAGCAGGTAGGTATAGGGATGGCAATGCAACTGATGCAGAATAACCAGAACAGCGCAGCTGACAGCGTACTGAATCTTACTTTGCAGCAACCGATACGCCCGTCCTACGAGGCTGTTACTTATTTCTGGAAAGGGGAAATTGCCAGTCGGGAGAAGCGGTACCGGCAGGCTGTCCTGTTCAGCAACACCTTTATAGAACGGGTAAAGGGTATGGAACGGGAAGTGCAGAGCATCAGTCCTGCCGCTACGATACAGAACGCTTATCTCAATATCGGCTATGCCGAACTGGAAGATGAAAATTATGAAAGTGCAAGAGATGCTTTTGCAAAAGCACAGCAAAGCAAAAGCAATGGCACAAACCAGAAAATCAATGCTGATGCTTTACTGAGGGAGGCCGATGCTCTCTTTATGTTAAAGAACTTTGACAAAGCCGGAGCTTTATATGATAAGGCTATAGCTGCGAAAACCAGCCAGTCAGATTATGCCCATTTTCAAAAGAGCATCATATTGGGACTGCAAAACAAGTCTGCCGAGAAGACCGCTTTACTGAACCAGATCATTAATCAGCAACCTCCATCAGCATACCAGAACGAAGCCCGCTACGAACTGGCCGTTTCCTATCTTGAAACCGACCGGGATGATGAAGCGATCGGTATTTTAAAATCTATTTCGGAAAATAATTCCGTACCGGAGCTGCTCAGGTCCAAAGCTTTATTCCGCCTGGCTTACGCTTACCAGGTGAACAATTATAACACTGAAGCCATCGAAACATATAAACAGTATATTACCGATTATCCTGCTGCTATGGACAGGGCTGTTGCAGCCGATGCTTTAAGGAATCTCTATATCAATGCCGGGCGTCCGGAAGCATACGATGCTTTCCTGAAAGAGAACGATATGCCTGCCCAGGATGAAGAAAGCATTGAAAATACTTACTATGCGGCTGCCGAAACCGACTACAGCAACAGCCAATGGACCAAAGCAATAGCAGGTTTTGGTAAATACCTGGATCGTTTTCCCAAAGGCAACCGGGCAACAAAGGCGCACTTCTACAGGGCTGAAGCTTACCGGCAGGCCGGTGATAAAGCCGGCGCGTTAAAAGATTATGACATCGTCGTGAACAGTGGCTGGAGCGACTTTGTTAACGACGCAGCTACGCATGCAGCACAAATAGCACTGCAGGGCAAAGATTATCAGGCAGCTCAGCAATACTACAATAGTTTGCGCAATTCAGCCATGGACAATGCTTCTCTTCAGAAAGCTTATACGGGATTGTTAACTACTTCGTTTGCACTGGAAGAGTACACGGCTGCCACAGCCTATGCCGACACGCTTTCGGCTTTGCCCGGAATAAGTAATGCAGCAAAGAACGAAGCCTTACTGTACAAAGCCAAATCGCTGCAAAAGAACAACAGGTTAGACGAAGCCCGTACGCTGTATGAGCGTATAGATAAAGAAAACACCGCATCGGCGAGTGCGGAGGCGCGTTACCGTATTGCGGAAATACTGTTGGCACAGAAACAGCTTAAGGAGGCGGAAACACAAGCGAGCTACGCAGCACAGGCATCCGGCGGCCAGGAATATTGGGTGGTGCGGTCGTATCTCCTTATTGCAGACATCCTTACGGAACAGAAGGATTACTTTAATGCCAAGGCCACACTGCAAAGTATTATTAAGAATACTAAAGAAAAGGACATTAAGGATGAAGCCACAAAAAAATTACAGAATGTACAGCAACTGGAGCGAAACAAGTCAAAATTAACCGAAGATCAATAAGGAGCTGCTATATATGCGAACAAAGAACATGCTGAAAAAATACCTCCCGATATGCTGCTTCATATTATTATTGCCCGGAGTCGCAATGGCTCAGCGCAATAATAGCAGGGATACCATTATACCGGGACAGACTATTGAGATCATTCAATCCTATAAACCGGAAATAACCCGGCAGCCTAAACCGGTATTATACCCGTCTTTGCCGGTAATAGATACGTCGAAGCCTGTTTTTCAATACGAAGTACCTCAGCAAACTTTAAGCTACACGTACCATTCCGTTCCTATACGACCGCTGGCTCTGGGAAGACAGGAGGTCGTTATCCCTTCTCAAAACTATGTGAAAGCGGGATTCGGGAATCGCTCCACCCTGTACCTCGACGCAGGCATCGGCAGCGTGAAAACGGAGGATTATGAAACAGCTTTCCATATTACGCACCTGTCACAGAAAGGGCCGGTCAAAAATCAGCAGACTTCCTTAACCCGCTTTGACGGGCAGGGCAAATATCTTTATGCAGGGCACGCCTTTTCTGCAGACCTGGACATTTCCCGGAACAGAAGCTCTTTCTACGGCTATGATCATGATGATTATGATTTTTCCAAGAGTACGGTAAAGCAGGTGTATACAGGAGCACTCCTTAATCTGGGTGCAGAAAACCTGAAATCGAACCGTTGGGATGTCTGGTATAAGCCTCGCATCGGGCTCGGTTTGTATGCTGATAAATTCAGTGCGGCAGAAAGGGAGTTTGCTTTTGATATACCGGCAAGTAAAACAATTGATTCCAACCTTACTTTCTCTTTAGGCTTAAAAGGGAATTTCACCCAGCTGAAAACCGACTCCTTCAACACGGGAAATAATTATATACAGTTCAATCCGGCCCTGGATATAAAGTGGGAGCTCTTCAAATTCCACATCGGCTTAAGCCCTACCTGGGGCAAAGACAATACGGCCTATCTGTTGCCCGATATCAGCCTGCAGGCCGGGCTGTTCAATGGCAGCATTACCCTCAACGCGGGCTGGAAGGGAAAGCTTATTCAGAATACATACCGGCAGCTCAGCGGTAAAAACCCGTTTTTATATAATATCTATGATATAAAACAAACAAAATCCGACCAGGTATATGGCGGGTTTGAAAGTATATTGGGTAAACATGTATCATTTGGCGGAGTATTAAGCTGGAAACAGTGGAAAGACATGCCTCTGTTTATCAATGACTATTCATTAAGCCCGGACGGCAGGTATTTCTCCGTAGTATACGACAGGAAGGTAGAAGCTTTAAGCCTTGACGCTTTTATACGCTACCAGGTAGGGAATGTATTTGGTTTAGGTGCCAGCGGAACCTGGTATAATTTTTACCATACACAAACCTGGGAAAAAGTGTACCATGAGCCTATGCTGAGACTGGGTGGTAATATGTACATACATCCTGTGGAACAGCTCTATATAAGTGTTAATGCCGATTTCTGGGATGGAGTGTATGCCCGGGAACCGGATAGCTCGGCCAGGAAGCTGCCCGTATTCCTTGATCTTAGTGCTTCGGCAGAATATAGTGTTATTAAACGCTTATCCTTATTTTTACAATTCAATAATATTTTAGGAGTGCAATATCAGCGTTGGAACCAGTACCAGACATACGGGTTCCAGGTTATTGGCGGACTACGATTTAAGTTTTAATATTGATCTGCCCTATCTGATTTTACAATTTAACAAGCAAACGAGATGGACATAGCAAAATACGTCGGATTATTTCTTGTAAAGAATGAATACTGCTTCCTCCCGGGGCTGGGTAGTCTCCAGGTGGAGAAGAAACCCGCGGTATACGACAAGGAGTCACAAAGGATGTCTGCTCCGGTATATTGGGTCAAACATATTCCTTCGGGAGGATCCATCGATGATTCTTTCGCCAACTTTATAGCTAATAACGAGCGTATCAGCATTGCCCATGCCTCTAACTATTTAAAGGATTTCTGCGCTCAGGCAAAAATGGACCTGAAAGAGGGCAAAGAAGTGGTTATCCCGGCAATAGGTAAGTTTGTGAGCGACGCAAACGGCGTTATTCAATTTATTACCGATCCTCATTTACAGATAGAAGGCAGATCTATACCAGTCTTCAAAAACAGCCCGGCGGTAGAAAAAAGGAAAGAAGAAGCCATCAGCAATATCATCGAACGAACCACCATCAGGGAACCCAAAGCGGATGAAGCCATAGAATACAAAGCACCGTCCGTAAACTGGGGTAAAATAATTCTGCTGATCGTTATTATACTGATCGTATTAGGCGGCATAGGTTACCTGGTATGGTATATGAGCAATTCGGGCAATAGTACGACAACTGATAAAGAGCTTATTGATTCTGCCGCCCTTTATCCACCTAACGATACTGCAACGCAACAGAAGGAAACCCATACAGACACCGCTACGACGCCAACATCACCTGCCGAAACGCAGCCAATAGTGGCCGATAATGGCCAGATAGCGTATAAAGTTATACTACATCAATATGCCGACATAGAGAAAGCTAAAGCCCGTGCCAACCGGTTAGTTTCGTACGGGAATAAGGTAGAGGTTTTCACCAGGGATTCTTCCGAATATTTTGTGGTAATGCCTATGCAGACGGTACCAGGAGATACCACAAAAGTTGTCGATTCACTAAGACGGCTGTTTAACCCGGGCGGAAAAGTGGAGATCGCATATTGAGGGAGTGCTACGTAAAAAGTAAAAATAACAGAGGCTGTCCTTATGGGGCAGCTTCTTTTTATAAGCTTATTTCAGGCAAAGCGAATGAAGAAAATGGCGAAACAAAGATTGATATTAAATATTTTACGTAGTTACTTTTGTAATCTCTGTCTTTGTGTGAATTTATTTTTAGACAGTCTCCAACGGCTTAATTGCCGGACTCACGTTAAAATAACGTGAGTTCGATAAGATTGAGACCTTAAAATCTAACCGGAAAATTGCTTTTCCGGA
>JBEBVI010000052.1:0-16023 GCA_040392805.1 Taibaiella helva | reverse complement strand
GTTTTCAATTAAGAATTAAGAATTAAAAATTACGAATTGGCTTTGTGTCGTTGTGACTTCTTTGCGCCTTTGCGTGCAACTATGGTTTTTGTTTTTTGAGTTTATATGGTAATGCCTAACAGTTGTTTTATTTTGTTTTTTGTTTGTTCTAGACTTTCAAATGAGCGGCCACCAGCTGCATTGAAGTGGCCCCCGCCGTTAAAGTGTTCTCCGGCTAATTTACTCACGTCAATATTGCCCTTGCTCCGGAAAGATATTCTGACTTCTTCTTTTTTCTCTATAAGCAGGATGGAAAGGGATATGTCTTGGATGCTGAGCGGATAGTTCACGATACCTTCCGTATCTCCGGTAATGACCCGGAACTTCTGTTGCTCTTCGGTAGTAATGGTCATTATTCCCGTTTTTTGCCTGGAGTAGATTTCCATTTTCTCATAAAGCATATATCCTAAGAAGCGCATACGCCTGGCACTCCAGCTGTCATATACATGCTGGTGTATGAGCGCATGATTCAGTCCTCTGGATTTTAAATCGGCAACCATACTGTGAACTGAAGCGGTTGCGGCGGGAAAACGGAACGAACCGGTATCTGTCATTACACCGGTATACAGGCATTCAGCTATGGCTATATTAATTAGACCGGCTCCGCCCGATAACAGGATGAAGTCATATACCATTTCGCAGGTAGAACTTTTTCCCGGATCGGACATGCCGAAGGAGAAAGCTTCTGTTTCCGGCAACAGGTGATGATCGATCAGTATCCTGGGTTGGGTAGCCTGCCGCAAAGCCTCTTCCATATTCCTGACCCTGTCGAGCCTGTTAAAATCCAGGCAGAATATGATATCGGCATCCTGCAATACTTTCCTGCAGGTGCCTGGCTCCGATTCAAAATTCAGAATATGATCTATTCCTGGCATCCATAGGAGGAAGTCGGGGACTTCGGAAGGTGAAACCACTGCAGCCTCATGTCCCATAGCTATAAGATAATGATATAATCCCAGGGCCGAACCTAAAGCATCGCCGTCGGGCTTATGGTGCATGGTGATAAAGATCTTTCTTGGTTCTGCTAATAATGGTAAAGCTTCTTTAATGTCTTTCATATTCAACCTGGACAGTATTTGTCGTTAGAGCGCAAATGTAAAACAAAAGAAATAAAGCGCATGGACTGTCCTTATTACATTCCTGCTCCTGTATTTTGGAGTATGTGGAAGAATAAAGCTAATAATGAATGAGTTACAAAAACTTAGCGTTGATACGTGGAAGCTGGTTTATAAGGCGGTATTAACAGATCTGCACTAACCAGTGGAATGTCAGTCAGGTTTTAATAATGGGCTTAATGATCTTGCAATTATTACAGCAAACGTGGTTGACCTGATACAGGTAAGTACGCCGTCTTTTTATCTCTTACTCTAATTGCAGGTTAAGGGCATCCCTTAGCGTTTTCAGTGCAGGGTTTGTGCCGGCCATTTGCTCGAAGATTTCGAGCCGGGACATTTTTTTTTCGACAACCACTTCTTTTTTTGCTGAAGGATCCCGTAGCCGGGTTTTATTACGTGCAAAGTCCATGAAAGAGTCCCGCTGGCTTTGCGCATATATCTGGTTGACTTCTGATATACATACAATCTGTAATTCGGTGTCGGAGATATGCCTGATGCTCATCAGTTCTAATTGTGCTGCGATGGGCATTTGTTTCAGCTCGTGGCGTACATAGTCTTTATATTCCTTAAACATATCTCCGGAAAGCGATTCGGAGAGGGTAAGCTTTTCTTCGTCGTTTTCGTTAGTGTGTTCGTTTTGAGCATGAATTTCCTGCAGGATATTGCGCCCTAATTTCGGGCGTTTGTTGAATGTGCCGCCTGTCTGCACTATCACCTCCTGCACTACTGCCGCTACCTGTGGCTGTGTAACGGGCGGTTGTGTTTCTGCTTTGTGCTCCAGGGATATATTCTGAACAATAACGGGTTCCGGTTCGGGTGGTAAAGCCGCAGATCTGTCGGGAGAAGCCATGGCCGGAGTACTACCGGGCGTCGTCGTTAGGGGGTCATGATGTTTTTTTTTTACTGTCCCTGTTTCAGGGTCAGAAGGTTGCAACAGATCGCTCAGATAGCATATTCTTATCAGCGCCAGCTCTATATGCAGCCTTTTATTTAGCGCTGACCGGAAACCTATTTCGGCTTCGTTCAGTATGCTTATGGCAGAAAGTATATATTCGCCGGGTATGATCTGCGCTTTTTCAAAATAAACCTTTTTATGTTCTTCCGGTACGTCAAGAAGCTGCGCCATACGTACATCTTTGCTCAGAAGTAAATTCCGGAAATGCTCTGCGAAGCCGTTCAGAATAACATCGCCTTCAAAGCCCTTCTGCAAGATCTTGTCCAGTAACAGAAGGGCTTCGGCCAGGTCTTTACTGAGTAATATGTCGCCAAGCTGGAAGTAAATGTCCGCATCTAATATATTGAGATGCTCTACGGTAAGCGCGTAGCTTAAATGCCCGTTGGTAAAGCCCGAAATCCGGTCCATCATAGACAGCGCATCCCGCATACAACCTTCACTTTTCTGGGCTATGATGTGCAACCCTTTATTTTCTGCGGTAATCTCTTCTTTGGCACATATAGACGCGAGGTGTGCTACTATATCTTCTGTCTGGATACGTTTGAAATCAAAGATCTGACAACGTGATAATATCGTGGGCAGGATGCGGTGCTTCTCCGTTGTAGCCAGTATAAAGATGGCGTATGAGGGTGGTTCTTCCAGTGTTTTTAAAAAGGCGTTGAAAGCAGATGCGCTGAGCATGTGCACCTCATCTATAATGTAAATCTTGTATTTACCGTGCTGTGGTGCGTATCTGACCTGTTCTGTCAGTGAACGGATATCATCCACGGAGTTATTGCTTGCGGCGTCTAATTCAAAAATATTAAACGAGCTATTGTCACTGAAGGACAGGCAGGTGCTGCATACGCCGCAGGCTTCCGTATCCGCTGTCGGGTTTTCGCAGTTTATGGTCCTGGCTAATATCCGCGCGCAGGTCGTTTTACCCACTCCTCTTGGTCCGCAGAACAGATAAGCGTGAGCGAGATGCTGGCTTTGTATAGCGTTTTTGAGCGTGGTAGTAATATGCTGCTGGCCAACAACCGTGTCAAAGGTCTGGGGGCGATATTTTCGTGCGGATACAATATATTGTTCGGACATGCCTGCAAGTTCTGGAAATTGCCTTAAAAAGCAAAAATAGCCTTTAATTCAGAAAAACAATTTTACCCGGCGCCGAAAAAGCGATTAATTTATCGCCCGATGAGATAGAAATATTAGATTTGTCCCTTACAGTTAAGGGTTTAGTGAAAAAGTCAAGAGCTAAAAAAATGTGACGCACATAACAGTATGTGATAACTTGCGTAAAACCGGAAATATGGACATATATGTGTATTTTAAAAAGACAACTCAATGGGCATTTTTATTATTGTTTTGCGCCACAACGGCTATCTCCTGCCGGAAAGATGTGCTTTATCCCGTACAGGTGACGCAGTTAATGCATGACGTACGGGGAGATATTAATAAAATCCTTTTTATAAATGATTCGGTGGGCTATGTTATTGGAGGTAATCGATACAGCTGGCATGATATATTAAGCTCGACAGACGGAGGAAAAAACTGGTTGTTGTATCATGAAGAAAATGAGGGGCATAAATCTGTATACGGTATCAGCCATTATAAGGGCAGGATTTATATGGTAGGCTATGACGGAAAAATATTTATAAAGCCTTCTGTAGAGCAATCCTGGCAGTATATCCAGACGCCCGGATGGGAATGGTTGCAGGATGTTGTATTTACCGGATCTGATACCGGTTATATTGTGGCAGGTATAGGATATGGGCATGGCCGGATCTTTATGGTAGATTCATTGTGCCAGATAGTAAAAACCGATACTTTTGAGTATGAACTATCGGCCATAGCATTTCCGGTTCCTTCTATCGGCTATGCTGCCGGTTATGGCGCTATATTGAAAACGGAGAATAGCGGGCAATCGTGGCAATTATTAAATGTAAAGGGTGATTTTTTTAAGAGTATTTATTGTGTAGATGCTGATCGTGTATGGGCTGTAGGATTTAATGGCAGCATTATGTACTCCGGCGACGGGGGCAGGCACTGGCAGCAAAAGCGTAACGGAGATAATCCTTTGCTGAAGCCTTATAAGTTCAGGACTGTCCTTTTTAAGGATGAAAATACCGGCTATATTGCCGGGGATAAAGGTGTCTTACTTAAAACTTCTGATGCCGGAGTGCATTGGAGTGAGATGAAGCAATTTACCAAGAACGATCTTCGTTGTCTGGCGTTTCATCCTGACGGTAGTCTGTGGGTGGGTGGCTCGGAGGGGGCTTTATTCAGGATTGTGGATTGAGAGGTGATAAGGATATGTATGTACTCACAGATTGTTACCCCAAAGATTTGAAGGGTTGTGAAAACGGCATTGTTAAAGATTTTTTGCCAGCTTTGAAAATGTTCTGAATCCTGGTCTGCATATTCTAAGTCATTTGGTTTTTGCCAGGTTTGTCACGTGTCTTTTATGCCATTTTGCGGCAGTTATATAAAAGGGTTGTTTTTGTAGCATACTATCTGTCCAGATAAGATAAAAAGAATAAATTTCCTGAAAATTATTTGACCCTTTAAGGGATGTTATATGTCGAACCAAAACTTCCTTTACTTTCACAAGTACAGATTTTCTTACGAACGGGACTTTATAATCATACTCTCATTAAAATAGAAGTAATCTTCAGCCCTACCTCTAATTGGCTGTCGCCACTTTTTTCCTGTTTGTATTGCCGGTATGCAGATAAAGCCATTACCGGTACCAACACATAGGTGCCGGCAGCTAAGAATGAAAAACCCTTGAAAGGAAGAGGTCATTATAAACATCACTGCGTACAAATTTTGACTCTTTATATAGTAGAAGTTCCAGCAACTTTTCCGCCTTGTCGGAAGTACCTGAAGCGATATAGGCATTTCTCAGATTCACATAAATAACCAGTTTCCTTTCTATAGAAAGCTGTTTGTCGTAAAGGATGATTTTTTCCTCGGTTTTCTTTATAGCATCCCGCAATTTCTCCATATTGCCCGTATATATGTACATGATTAGCGTATAGCAGATATGCATATAGACAAAACTTACGGAAAAAGATGAAGAATGGTCAAATCTTCTTTGCTGTACAAAAGTGCCTGCTGTATTGAGGCCGGTTTGCATTTCTTCAAAATAACCCAGACCTAAACACGAAGTTGAATACTCAAGAATTCCTTCAAGGTATTCATTGGGTAGGACCTGCTGTATGGCTGCATCCAATAACTCTCTGTTATGCTATACACAGTTTAGATTACAAACCCCAGTATACAGATGGTATAACCTAGAGCTCAATCCTCATTTTCGCTTAAATCAAACTTTTTTGTACTTCTGAGTTAACGCCCTCCAATAAAATCATGACGCAATAACAAGCACCTCTTGAAATTGTCTTGAGGCACCTTTTTTAGCACCTTTACATATTTAAGTTCAGGATGTTTTTCGAGGAAAAGCTAAGGCCATGAAAAGAATTTTTAGCATTATACTGCAATATAAAAAAGTGGAATGCCTTGCATCAAAATACACCACCCATTGTCATGCTGTAGCAACATAAATGCTTTGTCATGGTACTAGAAATTGCGGGTCGGGGCCTGCAATGACTCCCCTTTATACAAACTTTTCAAACTCTGTATAGCATGACTGTGTCTTGCACTTTTTCACCCCGATTTTTATTCTTTAAAGTCCAAAGGTGAGATGTTTACTGTCTTATATTATTGTATCTTACATTATTGCCTTCGACAACGACAAATAACAACCTGGTGCTAAGTAACTTTATAGGAGAGTACTGTAGCCTCATTTTCGCTACTTTTGGCGAAGAATCAATTTTATTTCGATACCCGACAAAGTATCGGTAATAGAGCAAGAGGATAGCAATTAATTGGCTAACACATTACCGTATACCGAATGGTATACACGGTGGTGCGTTAGAATAACTTTTGCTGAAGTGTTATTCTTCCAGTAATAGTACTACCTAAATTCAACGTAGCTAAACCCGGCTATCTTAATAATGTAAGATCACCCTTGCTATATATTTTATCCAAACTCTTTACTACCGGCTGGGCCTGTATTTCGTAGTAATAGATACCGAGATCTGCTGGTATGCCGTTGAAGGTGCCATCCCAGCCATCTTCGGGTTTAAAGGAGCTGAACACCATTTGTCCCCAGCGGTTAAAGATCCGCATATTATAACTGCTAAACAGACATCTCAGCACCGGCAAGAATTCGTCATTCACCCCATCGTTGTTGGGCGTAAAGGCACTGGGTATCAATAGGCAATCTTTGCAGGTTGTAGATACGACTGTAACGGAGTCGTACTGGCGGTTACCACATTCGTCAACAGCTTCTACCTGGTACACGCCAGATGCCGATACCCGGATACAGCAGAGGGTGTCACCGGTATTCCAGAGGTAGGTGAGGCGAACTTCGTTGTAATTCAGAGGTATCGATTCGCCCTGGCAGATCATAGTATCATTGAGGTGTTTCAGCAAAGGCCTGTAAAAGCGAGAAACGGCTATGGTATCTGTAGCGAAGTAGCAGGAGCTAGAGGCCGTTACATAGTATTGACCGGGCTCGGACACTTCGATACTGCTTGATGTTGCTCCCGTATTCCATAGGTAATCCTTAAGTTCCTCCATTCCGGCATCCAAGACTATGCTGGTGGAACATAAGATGGTATCGTTCCCGATGTCCAGGTCTTCCATCGTCATTCTCTCTACAGCTACTTCAAAAGAATCTATATAGATACCACTGCATTCTGCGGTATCAATGGACTTTACCCAGTAAAGGCCGGAGGCAGCTACAGTCTTGGAAAAACCGGTTGTCCCGTCACTCCATAGATACCGGTGGCCTGGTCGCCCTTCCAGAATGGCTGTATCTCCTATACATAGCTGTTTCCTTTGAAAGGAAGTAGCTATCGGGCCGCTATCCAGATCCAGGACACAGACATCATCCAAAAAATAATAGCCGATCCCGGGAAAAAGGTTCCACATCCAGGGCAGGTACTCGGAAGAGTCGACGGTGAGTGAATCATAAGGAGGAAATGTTCCCAATATGATGTACTCTTCACCACCCGCAGCGATAAACGTTCCGGAAACCTCTTCCCAGTCTATTTTATTTCGGTATATGCGTCCTACCGGTGTGGATACCTGGGGTGTTACCGGTATATAAGTACGGGAACTTACATCCAGGTAAGGGGAAGCTGAGAAGTAGGCGCCAAACTGGTCTGTATTCACCCTGGGAGCGGAAGAGATGGAATCAGCGGCATTTACCCAGTAGCTGACAAAGTACCGGTGCCCGGCTATCATAGGCTGGATGAGGCTGCCCTCTACATATTCCCGGTAATCGTGTGGATTGATAGGCGCCTGGTTATGCGCACAATATGCTCCTACATAAGATGCTCCGGTACGCGGAACCTGATACCCCCATGAACTGGCTGGTGTTGCATTCAGGAGGTAAGCAAAAGGACTTGCATTGACACACGAGGTGAAGTAGTCAGCCGAGCCCTCCGTTGGCAATCCCCAGTGTGCCACCGTAGGAAACATGCCGTAGAAATCCATTCCGGGAGTATTAATGTCGGGGCATTGATTCATATCTTCAAAAGAAGGGTTGCGGACAAGGTTTTGCGCGGCCAGGGGTATAGTAGATGCAATGCATAATATATATATGGCTACAATAAAAGCTTTCTTTTTCATACTCGTTCTGTAAATTTAAACATTTGTAATTTCCTGGTTGAAAGAGCATAAATTTCTCAATAGATGGTACTATTTAATTACCATCCGTTCACTCCCGTATCACCTTCTTTTTCACCACTTTTGCCCCATCTCTTATTTCCACCCAATACATACCGCTGGCATATTCTTCCATATTTAACTCAAACCGCTGCCCGTTCTGTCCTGCCTGTTCTGTCATCACCTGTCCTACCACATTAATCAGCCGGATATTTACTCCCTGCAAGGCCCGTTCCGATACTATAATCATTTTACCTGAAACCGGGTTTGGATATACCTGCACCTGGGTGCCTTCACCCAACTCCTCCATACTGCTACCGTCCACTTCCACCTTATAACAATCCGAAGTATCCGAGCAATCCCCTGAGGCCGCTACTACTGCATAATTTCCTGTTTGATCAGGATTAAAGGTCAGCCCGGTAGCCCCTGCTATAGGTGCATAACCATTATTGCAGTCCACCCACTGGTACCTGTCTGCGCCGGAATCTACTTTAAGTGTCTCACCGGACTGCGTTACTATAGCTTTCGGACTGCCTACTAAATCAAGCTGCAATGTAATGGCGCTATCACATCCAGAGCTGTTTGTCAGCACTTGTGTATAGGTGCCACTGTTAGTATACAGACTATCATTCAACACAAAGAAGCTATCGCAGGTCTGAACCGTAAGTGTTGTATCGGAGCTATGATGAACCGTGAGGTTTAAAGTAAGGATGCTGTCGCAGCCACCGGCACTGGTATGAACCTGTTTGTAACTTCCGCTGGCTGTATAAGTTGTATTATTAATGGTATAGCTGTCACAAGCTACATCGGTAATGGTATTCTTTGCCGTATCAATGATAGTTAAATGTAGCGTGACAACACTATCACAGCCCTTGGCATTGACCAGGGTATCGGTATAGGTTCCGCTTGATGTACGGCTCACGCCGCCAAAGCTATAGTTCCCGCAGGCTTTTTGGGTAGTGCTGCTGCCATTAGCGCAGCCTGAAAAGTCTGACAGTTTTATCAGGTAAATATCACTACGGCCACGAGTGATGAACTGAGTTCCAGAGCCGGGATCAAAGTTGGCAGTATCATTAAAAGAACCAGTAGCATATATGCTACCTGATCTATCGGTAGCTACACCATAACCCCGGTCCAAACTACGTCCTCCCATATTTCTGGCCCAGACGAAACTGCCCGCCGTGTCATATTTGACTAAAAACGCATCATAGTCCCCGGCAGAAGTCAGGGTACCCCCACCACTACCTCCAGGATTAAAATTGGCGGTGGGTGAATCGAAATAACCCGTTACGTACACGCCATTACGGCTATCATCCACAGTCACGCTCCGGCCATAGTCATATTTGCTGCCGCCCATAGCCTTAGCCCATAAGAATTTTCCCCCCATGTCATACCTGGCTAAAAATACATCATAGCTACCTGTACAAATCAGCGTACCACCGTTACCACCAGCATTAAATTGTGCTGTTCCCGAGTTAAAATTCCCCGTTATGTATACATTGCCGCTTCCATCTACAGCTACGCTCCGGCCCTCATCTGCATTACTGCTCCCCCCCATACTTTTGGCCCAGAGGAAACTGCCTCCTGCATCATACTTGGCTAAAAATATATCTTTCGAAAAAAAGCCCGAACTGGCATTAATCAGCTGGCCACCACTACCGCCAGAATTAAATTCTGCCGTGGTTGAGCTAAAATACCCCGTCACATACACATTACCACTGCCATCTACGGCTATGCCGTTGCCAGCCTCGTCTTCTTTTCCTCCCATACTTTTGGCCCAAAGGAACTTACCCGTTCCATCATACTTAGCTAAGAAAACGTCGTAATATCCTGACTGGGTATTAGTAAGTGTTCCTCCGCTACCGCCTGCATTAAAATTAACGCTGGCTGAACCAAAGTAACCCGTCACATATACATTGCCCACACCATCTACAGCTACACCATTACCCGTTTCTAAGCTCGTTCCTCCCATACCTTTTACCCATAAGAAGTTACCTGCCGCATCATACTTGGCTAAAAACACATCACTACCGTATAGACCGATATTAATCAGCTTACCGCCGCTACCATCGCGATTAAAATCGGCCGTATCTGAGCTGAAATCTCCTGTCACATATACATTACCACTGCCATCTATAGCTACACCATAAATATAATCAGTGTTTTTGCCCCCCATGCCTTTAGCCCATAGTAACTTACCGCTCTTATCATACTTGGCTAAAAATGCATCGATGCTTCCTGCATTCTTCAGCATGACTCCACTACCGGAGGGATCAAAATAAGTTGTGTCTGAGGAGAAAATCCCCGCCATATATACGTTACCGTTGCCATCTATGGCTACACTGTGGCCAAATTCGTCATAGATTCCGCCCATACTTTTAGCCCAGTTAAGCGTTTGTGCATGTGCAGCCACCATATTATACAGGACAAAACATAAGCCGGGCAACAGCTTTATATACTTAATATACTTAGTTAATCTTACTTTATTTTTTGTTGTTGATCTGTTCATAACTATTTATTTTTTCTGAAAGAAATGCTTGAATGTTAAAGACGAAAAGTGATAAAACGGCTTACAGTATTCCAGTGATTGAAAGAAGAATTGTATTGCAAGTATTAGTTTTTTTTCATAAAACGATAGTTGCATAATTGATCTGTAGCCATATAGTATTTGCGCGCTATCTGTATTTACGAAGTAATAAACAGGCTGTTTTTTCCTTTCTGGTGATGAAAGTTACCGGTGCAAGAATATGGCTATAATGATCTGTCTTTAACAAACCGAATATTTTACCAAAGGATGTTTGTATTAGAAGCGTTAAGGGCTACAACACGATATTTCGGTTACTACCGTTAAATGTAAGCACAAGGAGGCAGCACTCAAAGAAGTCCGTCTTTTTTCAGAGTTGAGTTGTATTTGTTGATCTGAAACACGAAAGAAATTCGTGCCTTCAAATTGAATGTAAATTTTAGTTTCCATTATATAATCATTTTTGTTAGAAAAGTTTTTCTCTATATATGGTTACAGTCAAAAACTTCGGCAATAAAGCAGGGCAAATTCAGATCTGTTTATTTACTCAACCACTCCTGATCAGTCGAGCTATATGTAACTGATACATGCATAGGCTTCGACTTCTCTATTTGTCTGGCCTTCCTTACAAAGATATTTTTTACACAAACAAATATGACATAGGCATTCCACTAATAATTATTTTTGCACTATGTAAAATACAGACAACCTATCAAAAACTATTTCATTTTATACAAAAAAGTTATAAACAATCAGAAAGTCAATCACAGACCGGTTATTTCGTACAGGTTTACTGCTTAGTATTATTGAAAAAATAACTTCTTTAATTTTCGGTTGTGTCCGGAACAAAAGTTACGGAATGAAGTGGAGCTTCTTTTGTGTAATCGAAGCATTCCCAAAGCTTGTGAGCGAAGCTGAAGAAGGAGTCCCACTCAACATGACAGAAAGGAAGAGTTAGGGCGGAATGGGCACATGACGTAAAAGAATGTATTAGGTAGTACTAAAAAGCATAACAATTCAAAATTGTTAAATAAGAAAGTTATTTTGACACTGTTACTTACTTATTTATCTGATGCTAATTATTCGTTGATATTTTTATTAGATTTGTCTTTACTACTTCTTCAATAATAATACCACTATATGAGTTCTGTATGGTTTATGAAAAGGGGCTCCTTCCAATTTTTGCAAGGTATTGCCTGTTTGCTATTCTGTGTTATACCGGGCTTCAGTCAACCCTTAGACAACTACAATTTGCAAAAGTATTCCAGCGAAGCAGACAGCAGCCGTATTATACGGGAGTATTGTTATTATGCACATCATCCTATCCCGGACAGTGGCATAGCCGGGCTTAAACAGGTGCTGGCCGATTGCAGGATAATTTCTTTTCATAATTATACCATGTGGACGGCAAATGAATTGGGCAATCTATATGGCGACAAAGGTATTCACCAACAGGCCATTGCTTACTACGAAATGGCTATCAGGATAGCTTTGAAGCAAGGAGGGGAACTATCTAAATATTTATCAACCGGCTATAATAATCTGGCAAATATTTATACTGTAGAGGGAGATTATAGTCAGGCTGCCCGGATGTATTTCAAAGCAGTACTTTATATTGATTACTGTGGTACTTATCTCAATAAAGCAAGTGTTCTGATTAATCTTTCCTATATACTCGTCAAGTTAAAACAATATAACCAAGCGGATTATTACCTCAGGCATGCAGAGCAACTAGCGCAACAGGAAAACAGAGTTAACGAGCTTGCGAATGTCCATTTGATGAGGGGTATTATTGAAAGTGCTAAAGCACATTGGGAAGAGAGTATAGACTATCTGCAAAAAGCTTTGGTCATTGCCAGGGATAATAAACTTACCTTATTAGAGCACGTTATTAACTGCAATATAGCAGACAACTATTATAACCAGGGCAGGGAAGATATTGCCGGCCCCCTTTTAGAGGAGTTACTGAAATTGACGCAAAATACACCTTCATTTTATGCCAATCACACAGAGCTTCTATTGGGAAAGTATTATCTGAACAAAGGGCTGTATCATAAATCAGAAAAAGTATTGGTAAAAGCACTCAATGTTGCGGAAACAAAGAACTATATTACCAGCCTGCCTCAATTACATCAGTTACTCTCAGATCTTTACAAAGCCACCGGAAAGTACGAAAAGGCGTTAATGCATAAAGAACAATACATAACCTGGAAGGACAGTATGGATAGTCGCCAAACCACCTGGCAGGTAAACCAGATGGAGGTAAAATACAGAACACTGGAAAAAGACAGGCAAATTGCCGAAAATCAGCTGCACATAAAGGATCAAAAGAACCGGTTCAAACAAAAGAACCTTTTATTGCAGGTAGGTATCATTGGTATCTGTTCCTTTTCGTTCTTTATTTTCCTGATTTACAGGATAAACCTAAAGAAGAAGGAAAAACAATTGTCGCTCCTGCAAAGCGAACAGGTTCTGTTGCAGCAGAAAGAAATCAGCCTGATACAGGAACAGGAAATTTTACAGCTGAAATCTATTATTCAGGGTGAGGAGAATGAACGCTCACGCATTGCCCGGGATCTGCATGATGGCTTGGGCGCCCTTATAGCAGCAATAAAATTAAATCTGGGCGCTGCCGTAAGAAAACAACACAGCCAGCAGCAAACGGTCCTACTGGAAGAAACAGAGCAGCTGATGAATGATATGGCTGCCGAAGTACGGAATATAGCCCATAACCTGATGCCTAAAAACTTACTGGAAAAAAGTCTGGAGGAAGCGTTGCTTATCTATAGAAACAGCGTTAATGCCGGTGAGCAGTTACATATTAATCTGCATACTTATGGAGATTTTAGTACACTGACCAACGATTCGAAACTGGGTATTTACAGAATTATTCAGGAACTCGTACAAAACATTATTAAACATGCAATGGCAACAACTGCTACCATACAGGTTTTACGTGTTAAAGATAGCCTGAGAATAACGATAGAAGACGATGGCCGCGGATTTAGCCCGGAAGATACCAGCGACGGAATAGGACTGCAAAACGTACAACTGCGTGTGCAGGCTATGCAGGGCTCTATTACAATACAGCCGGTTAGCCAAACAGGTACCACTATATATATCGAGTTTAACTTTGATCATTTAACCACGGAGCATTCCTTGCGACTGGCTGCACATTAATTCACATTGCTTAAAATGAAAATTAAAATTATCATAGCAGACGATCATCCTTTAATCCTGAAAGGTTTTCAGAATACGCTTGCCGATCATACGGACATTGACCTGATCGGTGTTTGCCCGAACGGTTCAGAACTATTGGATATGCTGCAAACCAGGCAACCGGATGTATTACTGCTGGACATTCAAATGCCCGACATACCCGGCGATAAGCTGGCTCCTGTTATTATCAAAAAATATCCGGGTATACATATACTGAATCTCACCAATATTGATAGCGTTATATACGCAAACAGTATGCTGCGTTTAGGCGTAAAGGGTTATCTGCTGAAAACAGCCAGCGAAAAACGCTTGATAGAAGCTATACAAACAGTTTTCAAAGGTGGTATATTTATTGATCCCGGCATGCAGGATAAAATGTTGCAGTTAGAACAGATTGCCAAAAAAGCTTTATCCACCAAACCTACGCTTACACCCAGGGAAAAAGAACTGGTACAATTGATCGTAGATGGATATAATAGTCCTGAGATTGCGGGAAAGATGTTTCTGAGTATAAATACCATAGAAAAATATAGGGAAAATATACTTTTCAAACTGGATGTTCGTAATACTGCATCTTTGGTTGCCAAAGCGCTTAAAATGGGATTAGCTGATTGAGCAAGCTTGGTAGAAGGTAATTCTTCACATCATAGTTGGATTTAAAAGATAATACCACCCCCGGGTCTTTTCGAGTATAAGTATATGAACCTCTGAACCCGTTTCCTGTCTCATGAGGTATATCCATAATTTACCGTCCACACCCTTTATAATATTGTTTTCGGTCAGGCTCATGGTATCTATATAATGCAGGCCGGTGTACACGGAAAACAGGAATATCTCTCTTATCATAGTCAGCCTGTCTTGGGCAAATTTATAGTGTTCCAGGAGGGTTAGTTCGTCCATTGTAAGAAATACAACAGAGGGTTTTTTTCATGTCTAAACTTATGGTTAGGAAATGCAGGTCTCTGAATTGCTCCGTATTCATAGGCAAGTTTCATTACAGATTTCAACTTCTGAATAATCTTATTATATGAAGCTACCGCCATATTCCTTTTCTCTTTGAGGTAAAACTCGAACTCATTTAAGAATTTAATATCTACTTTAGAGAGAGGTATATCACTAACGCCTAATACGTCATTCATGAAGTCAGTTACCCCTTTCTGCATCTGAAGGCTCTTCTGTATGGTAGAAGCTGTATATTCTTTACCTTTTAATGCAAGCATCTGCTTATGCTTATATTCGTAAACCTGCAATAGGGTTCTGAATATGCCGGTATCTCTGTTGAGTAGCTTATTAATGACATCGTCAATAGTATATTCCTCTTGTGTCTTGGCATATTGCGCTTCTATAGATTATTTTATTGAGTATATCCTTGATTCTTGCGTTAGCAGAAATAGCAATAGGGGTATTCCCTTTTACTCTTTGCTTGTCCTGTAACCATAGATTTATCGATATTGATATCCCTGTGGAAAATCTCTTTTGCTGCCCGTGTAAGCTAAGTCTGCAATAAAGGGGCGTCAGGCCATTTTTAAAAGTTCTTGAATAAAGTACCATAAATAGTGCATTTAGATTTTGACACAAATACATTAGTCTATGAATATCAATAACTTGTGGAACGATAAAAAGCACCTCCTGAAATGATCTTAAGGCACCTGTTTTGGCACCTTTAGATATCAGAGTTTAGTATATTGCTTGTGGAAAGCTAAAGCTGTTAAAATGATCTTCTTTTTCTGAAACCTCCTTTAATCAGGGCTTATAGACCAAAAAGTATGTAGGCGCTACAACAAAAAAGAGCCACAATTTTGCAGCTCTTTTTCTTTTGCTCTCCCTGCTGGACTTGAACCAGCGACCCTCTGATTAACAGTCAGATGCTCTAACCAACTGAGCTAAGGAAGAATGTTTTTGTTTGCCCTTCGGCTGAAGGGAGTGCAAAGGTAAATAGTACTTTTTAAACATCCAAAAAAATAGAAAAAACTTTTCCTTTTATGCACCAAGAGACCTGAAATTGATCCATACAATACGCAGGTCGTCCAGTGGACTGTATCCTGTGGCGTACTGCTCTGCAAGCTTTTCGTAATTGAACGGATCGGGTATGTATTCTTTCAACAAGGCGTAAGGTGGTACAACCGGATATTTGAGCGGCGGTAATGCGAGAGGAGGGGATGGCTGCGGCTGATAGCCCACCCATGTTTTCCTGCCGGATAATACAGCCAGGATATTAGCGAAGAAGCCTTTTTTATTTTCGACCCGGAAGACCAGAACCGGGTACAGAGTTAAAAATGCCAATGAGAAAAAAATGTCAAATATTCGTTTGTTCCGGCGTGATTCTGCAGTGGCAATCTGGTATTTTTTGTTCAGTGAAAATTCCTCGGCATGATGTTTCGTATTGTTGCTGCCTATTATTGCCTCTGTCCCGCTGACATGAATTTTGTAGAAAGGCTTAGGAGCGCATTGTT
>JBEBVI010000051.1:0-16054 GCA_040392805.1 Taibaiella helva | reverse complement strand
TCAAATGCCTAAACTTCGCTAGGCTTTGTGCTTGATTTTTTACCGGAGTATTGTATAATATAAAATAAACTATAATGAAAAAATACTTCAACCTTCAGTTTTTGTGGGTTTCCTGTTTTGTAGCAGTCAGTATAGCCGCAAATGCCCAGCGCTTGGAATGGGCTAATAATATGGGCGGTAGTAACATGAGCGCCCAACACAGCAGAGCCGTAACGGTAGATGGGGGCGGGAATACTTATATCATAGGAGATTTTCAAGAAGGGCCGGCAGATTTTGATCCGGGGCCGGGAACTGAGAACCTGCTGGGTGTGGGAGAAAGGGATATATATATTGCTAAGTATGATAAGGATGGCAATTACGTATGGGCAAAAAGTATTGGGGGGAAAGTAACAGTCATGGGTATAGATATAGTAACGGACGAGCTAAATAACGTATATGTTTATGGACGCTTTACGGATACAGCTGATTTTGATCCCGGGCCGGGAATGGCCAATCTTCCAGCTACTCCAGGTGCCATCCATACATTTTTAGCTAAGTACGACTCGAATGGCAACTACATATGGGCAAAAGGATTCGGGGATGATGTTTTGGGGCTTAGAATAGTCTATGAGGCGCAGAATGTGTATGTAGTCGGTGTGTTTGGAGGAACAGTAAATTTCGATCCGGGATCAGGAACTGCGAACCTGATAAGTACCGGAACTACCCGTGATATGTTCTTTGCTAAATATGACTCTGCCGGCAACTACGTATGGGCAAAAAGCATTGGGGGTATCCAGGCTAACAACGAGGTCATGGATATAGCTTTGGACGGATCAGGATATCTGTATTTAACAGGTTATTTTACGAATACGGTAGATTTTGATCCGGGATCAGGAACTACGAACCTGACCAGTACCGGAAGATCCAGTGATGCATTTTTGGCTAAATACGATACAAGCGGGAAATATGTGTGGGTTAAACAAATTGAATGTACTTACGATGTCTCTGGTCGAAATTTAGCAATGGACCAGGCGGGCAATATCTATCTTGGAGGAACTTTTAGAGATACTATGGATGCCAATCCGGGTAGCGGCGTAGCGAGTTTAACAACTATAAGAACATTGCCCAATACGTATATATCCAGGTATGACAGCGCCGGTAACTATATCTGGGCGAAAAATATAGAAAGCAGCGGGACGTCAAACGCTCAGGTTATTATGTCCGGAATAGATGTAGACAGGGTGGGGAATGTGTATTTTACAGGAACATTCCGGGATTCAGTAGATTTTGATCCGGGGCCGGGTACCTATTATCTTAACACGGACATTGTTACGGATACCGTCAGGCCAATACCACTAATCGTTATCAGACGGCCGCTTACTGCTTATTATATTACCAAATTAGACAGTGCAGGCAACTTCGTCTGGGTAAGAAGTACTAAAAACCTAGCCAAGTCAGACAGTCAGGGCGAGGACTTAGTCTTAGATAAATCAGGTAATATTTATGCTACAGGATATTTTTCCCAAAGAGCGGATTTTAACCCTGATGACAAGAACGTTATACTGATAAGCGGTGGAGTCGCCGATGTTTTTCTGTTAAAATTAGGCTGCAACGATACAACTTCCACTTATCTGAGCGCCATATCATATTGTGGGGAGGGCTACACTTTTGCCGATACTGTCTATACCAATAGTGGGATCTATACAGTAATATATCCCAATAAGGCGGGATGTGACAGTACTGTTATACTCGACCTCACAATCCTTTATATGGATAAACCGGTAATTAATGTAGATAGCTTCACCTTAGGTGTAACCGGCACGTACGCTACGTATCAGTGGCTATTCGGGGATGAGCTTATTGAAGGAGCAAAGGAAGGAACTTATACGGTAACAGAGAATGGCAGTTACCGGGTGATTGTAACAGATGAGCATGGTTGTATAGATACCTCAGATATTTATATAGTCAAAAACGTGAGTATTAATGATGCCGGATACGGATTACATAATAATATAAATATTTATCCCAACCCGGCACATGAAAGAGTATATATCCAGTCTCCGGTAAAAGTAAATGTCCGGGTTACCGATATGGCAGGTCGGGTGATGGGTGAATGGTTTAATGCCACATCTATACCTGTTGGTACATTAACACAAGGTATGTATCTGCTTAATATAACGGATGAAAAAGGGGCACAGCTTAAAATGGAAAAGCTGGTTAAAGCAGAGTAGGGATCATATCAGCAACATCTGAAGTGAATGCCATTGAATGTGAGTTTTTCTTTTATAAAGGCCCACGCAGACATTTACTCCTGCGTGGGCCTTTATAATACAGCTCAGCTATCTGCCGATGTGAACTTTTGATTTTGTCCCTTGTATATGCCTGAATTTTGGCAACAGATGGACGTATGAACTTTTGGGGAAAATGATGAAGGGAATGTGATATTGATGTGTTGAGCAATGATTGTATTCATGCACTTGGATTACACCAGCCTTTTTACAGATCCAGTATCTTCCTGTACACCTCACTATCACAATCTTCCAGCCGGTACAATTTTTCTGTAGCAAACTTTCTCCGTGTTGTTTCGGGCTTATCCAAAGTGTCGTCAAACATATTTCCGCCGGCGGTTTTCTCTATTTTTTTAGTAGAAAAATTAATGCTGGTGGCACTTGACTCACCTGAAGAACGGTGGTACTCTGAGTGATCGAAACCGATCAGCTCAAAATGATCGTACTGATAGCGAAAAGTATAGGTGGCGTGATTGACATACCAGGAGCCACAGCTCAGCCAGTAATTAAAGTCAATCTTCAAAACTCCGTTTACTATTTCCATACCACCATCTTCCATCAATGGATCGGCAAGGCAGGGATTTATATCGTCATTTGGTGCAGGTATAAAACTTTTGTCGTTACGAGCCACAAGCAGGAAGCCACCGGAAGGTTCTTTAAATAATACCAGTAAAGTACGCGGATTGAGGTTAAGCGTATCCGGACCAAAACCATCCTGTGCCCTGAAGTTGGCCGGATCGGTGTTTTCTATAATTATTACTTCGTCGGTAAAGCCGTCTTTATTAAGATCGCCCGAAGCCTGTATTATATTTTTCCAACCTTCCGGTACAAAATCATTTACAATAGCTCCTCTCGTACGAGCTTGCTGCGCAGTTACATTAATGATCGTAAGTCCCGAAACGATAAATAGAAGTGCAGTTTTATTCATATTGCCTTATACTTTTGTTGTTTGTCAATCGGCTATAACCCGGGATGTGGCTACGCTAATCCGGATTATTATTTTTTTCTTCCTCATATTCCCGGTAGCCATTATAATGATAAGATCTTTCGGAACCTTCTCCACACACGGTATAAAAAATAGCGGACGCAGTAATCTCATCTTTCGACAGGCTAAGACGCTCTCTTCTTTGGGGCTGCAGCTTTACATATATACGCAGATAACGATCATCATTATATGGGTCGTTACGGAAATAAGCTTCATTTGCAGCTGCGTCTTTGCCGGTATATAAGTTAAATGAAGCGTTATAATTATAATGAGTCAGATCGGGAATGAAAGTTTTGTAATGCCTGTTGGCAAGGATGGTATCTTTATGCGTACGGTCATATTGGCTTCTCCATTCCAGTATTTCATCCCATTGGCTGTTTTCTTCCTCATCCGTTTTCGGCTTACGAAAACTTTCTTCCCTGCCATTGACAGATATTTTTAAAACCTTGCTACTACCTGTCTCCGAGAGGGTCGCCTTGAAATTTTCATACTCTTCCCTGGGTGGGTTATATACCAGGAAGAAGTCGTTGTAACCTTTATCATTACTATATTTCCATAAATGGACCGGTTTGCCGTTCTTTCCGGGCTCGTCATATTGTTCCGATGAATGGTAAAATGTGAAATTAGCAGGTATTCCAGGCATTTCGTAAACGAATGGTGCATCAAAACAATTAGCGTCCTCATTAAAAACCCTGTAAATATGATCGTTCCCAAAGCGGATAAAAGTTTCTCCATTGTCAAACCCGGTAAAATTTATCCGGCAGCTGTCGCCGATACTTTTGTTATGATGAGCAAAAACATCGAACCGCGCCGGTTTATCAGGATGAAAAAGCAGATCCCCGTTCTCAAATGAGTAGCTGCCAAATATAGCCGTCGCATAGCCGTACAACATAAATCGCCCGTCATCAAAAAGACAGATGCCTGAATTACTGCCATACTGGCCCGTGTATTGCTTGTAGTATGGGTCCTGAGCCAATGCCGTTCCTTGTGTGGAAATGACGAAGAGTAATACTATATGCAGATAAAGCAATGATTTCATTTTATCGGGATCTCCTGGCACGAAATGTAGAAAGAAGGCAGGAATTCTCCAAATGCATATACAATTTATTTTGGCATTTGATCTTTTGTACTTCTTCTTCGGAAATTGTCTGAAAAGGCTGGTAGCCAAAGGTTTTGGAGATAAACAATATATTTGTTTGGGTTTTACAGCCTGTATGCTTGATATAAAAATCTGTGTAAATCATTTACCAGCGTATCGACGTGCTGTTTTCTAACAGTCTTTTATAGCAATTTAGATTAAATTGTGTCCTGAAACGAACAGTCATATTTCAATCCGAACGACATTATAAAATGGAAAATAATAAAAAAGCACTCGTAATCGGCGCTTCTGAAAATCCCTCCAGGTATAGCTATAAAGCTATTCATTCACTTAGGGCACATCATTATGAGGTAGAAGCTATAGGTAAGCAAAACGGAAAGGTGGGAGATGTTTCCTTCAGCAATGAAAGGCCTCCCTTCGAAAATATCCATACCATCACCTTATATATAAATCCGCAACACCAGAAAGCATATTACGACTATATGCTTTCCTTGAAACCCCGGCGCATCATCTTCAACCCCGGTACCGAGAACCCGGAACTGGAAACGCTTGCCCGGCAACAAGGTATCGAAGCTTTAAGTGCGTGTACTTTGGTTTTGCTGAGCACAGGACAGTTTTAGTATGGGGGAGAATGAAGAAATGGACTGTCTAAAAAGTGCATAAATTTCACACAAAGAAACAAAGATTACAAAGATCACTACGTAAAGTGCTTAATATCCATCTTTGTTTCGTAGTTTTCTTTGTTCACTTTACGTGAAATAAATTTATAAAAGAAAACTATAGCTTTTAGATGGCCTCGCGCTCTACTCATCATACAACAAATACTTTTTACGTATAGCCCTAAACTTACTTAATTCCGGTTCCCACGATGCCCGGATCTCCTCTTCCGGTTTGCCCGCTATAATTTGTGCTTTCAATGTACCGGTTCCGGCAAGCTTATCGAAAAAAGAATTAAAGAATAGCTTTTTATTGTCGGACTTATGGTAGGCTTCTATAAGCCATTTTAATTGCAGGCGACCATTGAGTAAAGCCACTGCGGTACTATCGTTGTCGGCTAATAGTTTTCCGAAGCATACCTTATCTTTCTGCGGAGGATTACCAGCCCCTTCCATACTGCGGGGAACAAAAGAATAGTCGTAACCTTTAAACGACGGATGACCGAATTGCATAAAAGGTTTATCCGTACCCCGGCCCAGGCTGACCGGCGTACCTTCAAAAAAACATAAAGAAGCATACAGGTACACTGCTGCCATACTCTTCAGATTAGGAGAGGGAGCCACAGGCAGGTTATATAAGCTGCGGTGGCTGTACCCTAAGCAGGGTATAACCTGGAGCGATACATCCGGGTTCTTCAGCCAGCCTTCCCCGATAAGCATTTTTGCATACTCGCCCGGCGTCATTCCATACAGAACCGGTATGGGCTGCATACCTACAAAAGACGTATACTTCTTTTCCAGGACAGGCCCGTCAACAATAAAGCCCAAGGGATTGGGCCGGTCTAATATCAGCAAAGGCAGTTTGTTTTCTGCGCAGGCATCCATGAGATATTCCAGGGTAGAGATATAGGTATAGAAACGCACTCCTACATCCTGTAGGTCATACACGATAATATCAACTCCGCTGAGCTGTTCGGTGGTCGGCTTTTTATTATTGCCGTAAAGGGAAATGACCGGCAGTCCCCTCTCACTATCCCGTCCGCTGGCTACTTTAGCGCCGGCATCCGCTTTCCCCCTGAAGCCATGCTCCGGCGAAAAGATCTTCACTACATGAATGCCACATTTTAATAAAGTATCGGGTAGTAATACATTATTTATTTGTGCAGTTTGATTAATGACCAGGCCTACCTTCTTGTGACGAAGAACCGGAAGGTATTCTTTCAGGCGATCAGCTCCCGTAAGTATGATGGGTTCAGTTCCGGCATTCGTGACCGTTGAAACAGATTGCGCCTGGCAAGCTAAAGGTAGAAAAAACAGGATGATACAAATAGCACGTATATGCATGAGCAGTATTGAGAAATTTGATAAAGTATTACAAAAATAGACTAATTTTAAAATTACGCAGAGGTGTGCCACGTATTGGCGTACCGGCGTAATATTTTTGCATCTGTAAACAAGTATGAAGTTGTAAGGGTGAATTTACCGGTGACAAAAGCTCAGATCTTCGCATTAAGAAACAGAATGAGATGTGCTAACATGCCAAGTCAATATGATACGTACCATTGTCACCCTGACACTTCGAGGGAGCTCAGTGCAGGCTGTGGAAGGGTCTCGGTCGCTTATTATCTTGTTTTGAACACTATAACAGCCCGCACCAGATGGTTGTTGAGAGCCTGGGATCCCTCTGTTGCCTGTGTTGAGCGTAGCCGAAACATCTGGATGACAAGGGCGTGTAAAGGGGATGAACAATAGAATGGAGCAAAAGAGCAAAATTGAAATGCACACAGGCATCAAATGGGAAGATAACCCTTCTTAGTTATTATGTACCTTTGCAAAAAGTGGGGAAACCGGATGACTATTAATGAAATTCAAGACCAGATCATTGAAGATTTTTCTTTTTATAATGACTGGATGGAGAAATACGAACATATTATTCAATTAGGGAAAGACCTTCCGTTAATTGATGAGCAATATAAAGATGAAGAGCACCTGATAAAGGGATGCCAGTCGCAAGTTTGGCTTCACGCGGATTACCAGGATGGCAAAGTCCTGTTCTCGGCAGACAGTGACGCGATTATCACAAAAGGATTGGTAGGGCTTATGATCAATGTACTGTCCGGCCAGACACCGAAGGATATTGCAGCGGCAGATATTTATTTTATAGATAAGATCGGGTTGCGCAGCCATCTTTCCCCTACGCGGAGCAACGGGCTGCTGGCGATGCTGAAACAAATGAAACTTTACGCGATCGCATTGCAGAAGAGCTTAAATAATGCGTAGCTTAAATAATTGATCCGGTAAAAAGTAAAAAATTTTTAATAATGAACCTGCATGACAGAATAGTTGAAGTGTTGCATACCGTTTATGACCCTGAAATACCCGTTAATATATATGAGCTGGGCCTGGTGTACGATATTAAGGTAGACGGCAGTAAAGTGGATATCACCATGACGCTGACAGCCCCGGCATGCCCGGTGGCAGGAGATATTGTTTTTGAAGTTCAATCGAAAGTGTCGGCTATAGAAGGTGTGGATGATGCGCATGTGCAGCTTACCTTTGATCCGCCCTGGACTAAAGAGATGATGAGCGAGGAAGCCAGGCTGGAATTAGGTTTTCTTTAATAATTAAGGATTCTATATTTTTGCCGGTTCAGGATCTGAAAAGGGTAGGGGCATTTTGCAATTATTATAGTGAAATGTGCTATCGGTTTAATTTCATTTCAAATTTAAATACATGTCATCAACCTGGTTTAAACGTAATAAAAAAGGTATATCTACTGAAACAAAGGAAAAGAAGGAAGCGCCTGACGGGCTCTGGCATAAATGTCCCGAATGCCGGGTGACCATTACGCAAACAACCCTTAAGGAGAACCTGTATGTCTGCCCGAACTGTAGCTTTCATAACCGTATTAATGCAATAGAATATTTTAATATTCTTTTCGATAACGGCAGCTATAAAGAGCTTTTTGATAATATAGCCCCAGTCGATAAGCTGAAATTTGTAGATGTGAAGCCTTACAAAGAGCGACTTCAGAGTGCGCAGAAATCGACAGGGTTGCTGGATGCCATGTCTGTAGGTGTTGGAGAAATTGAAGGGAAAAATACTGTAATAGCCTGTATGAATTTCAACTTCATCGGTGGGTCGATGGGTTCCGTGGTCGGTGAAAAAATTGCAAGAGGTGTGGATTATTGTATCAAGCATAAGCTCCCCTTTATGATCATTTCCAAATCGGGTGGTGCACGTATGATGGAAAGCGCTTTTTCCTTGATGCAAATGGCTAAAACCTCGGCAAAGCTTACACAGCTGGCCCAGGCGAAGCTGCCTTATATTTCCCTGATGACCGATCCGACCACCGGAGGCGTAACCGCTTCTTTTGCTACGCTGGGCGATATTAATATTGCCGAACCCAAAGCGCTGATCGGGTTTGCAGGCCCCAGGATCATTAAAGAAACCATTAAGAAAGACCTGCCTCAGGGATTCCAGAGAAGTGAGTTCTTACAGGAAAAAGGCTTCCTGGATTTTGTAATTAGCCGTAAGGATCTGAAGCGAAAGGTGAGCGATGCCATTGAATGGTTCACAAAAGCATAACCTGTAAAAGATAATTTTTAAACCTGTTTCCTAATAAATTTAAACTTCTTAATATGTCGGAAGAAAAACTGAAAGCGTTAAAGATGACGCTGGATAAAATTGATAAAGATTTTGGTAAGGGTTCGGTAATGAAACTGGGTGATAAGCAGCAGCAGGAAGTAGAGGTTATCTCTACCGGCTCGCTGGGTCTGGATGTGGCGCTGGGTGTGGGTGGTTTTCCCAAAGGCAGGATCATAGAAATATACGGTCCCGAATCATCCGGTAAGACAACAATTGCCATTCATACCATAGCCGAAGCACAGAAAAAAGGCGGTATTTGCGCTATTGTGGATGCTGAGCATGCTTTTGATTCCGGCTATGCGCGTAAGCTAGGTGTAGATGTCGATAATTTGCTGATATCACAACCTGATTATGGTGAGCAGGCATTGGAAATTGCCGAAAGGCTGATCCTCTCCGGTGCGCTTGATGTTGTTGTGATCGACTCAGTTGCGGCTCTCGTGCCTAAAAGCGAGCTGGAAGGAGAAATGGGCGACAGTAAAATGGGCCTGCAGGCCCGCCTGATGAGCCAGGCTATGCGTAAACTAACCGCTACCATCTCCAGGACGAACTGCACCTGCATTTTTATTAACCAGCTTCGCGAAAAGATCGGCGTCATGTTCGGCAACCCCGAAACCACAACAGGAGGCAACGCCCTGAAATTTTATGCCTCCATCCGCCTGGACATCAGAAGGATCGCCCAGATAAAAGACGGTGATACCGCTACAGGTAACCGTACCCGGGTAAAAGTGGTGAAAAATAAAGTAGCGCCGCCTTTCCGCCAGGTTGAATTTGATATCGTATTCGGCGAAGGTATTAGTAAAGTAGGTGAAATTATTGATATGGGTGTAGAGCTGGGCATCCTGACCAAAAGCGGTTCCTGGTTCAGCTATGGCGAAAATAAGATAGGGCAGGGCAGGGAGTCGGTTAAGAACTTCCTTAATGATAACCCTGAGTTTGCGGCAGAGATTGAAGAAAAGATTAGGGAAGCGTTGAAAGTAAGGGCCTGATCGGGTCTGTTATGATAAAGAGAGGGGTGCGGGAATTATTTTATAGATAGTCCCGTACTTTTTTTTATTCATTGGTATAGAACAGTATGAACGTTTCACGCAACGGGGCAATGAAGTGTATGGATGGTTGAAATATTTAATCCATCTCAAATTTATAGCCTACGCCTTTAACGGTTGTGATAACGTCTATGCCTAATTTCTGTCTTATTTTGCGGATATGTACGTCTATAGTGCGGTCGCCTACGATTACTTCAGTACCCCATACTTTCTGCAGGATTTCATTTCTAAGGAATACACGTCCAGGCTTGGAGGCTAAAAGGTTGAGTAACTCAAATTCTTTTTTTGCCAAAATAATTTCTTCTCCCTTATAGCTTACGGTAAATTTATACTTATTGATTTCAAGATCTCCGAATACAATTTTGTTATCCTGCTCCTCATCCTTTTTTACCCTCCTGAGCGCTGTACGCAGCCGGGCAAGCAGTAATTCGGGCTTAATGGGTTTGGCAATGTAGTCATCCGCACCATACATCAACCCTTCTATTTCAGATTTTTCGTCGCTTAAGGCGGTTAAGAAAATGATGATCGTATTGTCTAAATCGGGACTCTGACGGAGCTGCCGGATGGTTTGCAAGCCGTCTTTCTCCGGCATCATCCTGTCCAGTAAAATAAGATCCGGGCTAAAGATGGCTGCTTTTCTTATGGCTTCATCACCGTTGTAAGCTGTCGCTGTTTCATAACCGGCCTTTTTCAGGTTATAGTTAATGAACTCCACAATATCGTGCTCGTCGTCCACTATCAGTATTTTCCCTAAATTCTGTTCCATATTACTACATGGTTTCATTTCAGGTGCAATATTAATTTAAGTTAAGAGGAAAATAACATTACTAAATTGTTAAGCGGCAATGGGTAAAGCCCATCCTTTACTCCGGCTTTGAGGGCGGGGTGAATACTTCATTTACAGAAGGCGTATTAAGCTGTACCTGCGTAGGGTAGGCAAAACCATAAGCATGCCGGTACATAATCTCATATACCCCGAAGTATACTTCCTGGCGTACCGCGCTGAAATCCACATCCGGGTTAACACTGATAAAGAAGACAACCTGTATATTAAGGGCAGAATCCCCAAAACCTTCCAATTGTGCTGTCGGGTTGCCTACTGTTCCTTTTGTATTTAATATCTTATTTTTAATTTCTTTTATTACCCCCTCCAGGGTGCTTCTCGACAGGCCGTACACTGCGCCGATATTCAGCAAAGCCCTTCTCATGCCGCGCTCCGAAAGGTTTTCAAGATTTTCATCGATCAGCTTCCGATTCGGTATTGATACTACCGATTTATCAAACGTTCTTATCAGGGTGCTTCGGAATCCTACTTTTTCAATATTTCCTTCCACACCGTTAACCCGTATCCAGTCTCCGATGGTAAAAGGTTTATCCAGCATAACCATGAAGGACGCCATCAGGTTCTCCAGGCTTTCTTTAGCTGCAAAGGCAATGGCAATACCGCCAACGCCAAGCCCGGCCACAAGCGCAGAAACATTCACATGGAAAACACTTCCCAATATGGATAAAACGCCGAAAGTCCATACCACAACCTTCAATACATCACGTAAAAGCGGCATGATCTGCTGACGTTCCTTATCGTTATTCTGTTTGGCCCTGTTAATTGAGACCAGAAAAATGAAATCAAGGATACGCGAAAATAAAAGGCTTACATACACCAGGAGCGTAAGTAAAAATAAATGGTCGATGAGATCCATTAAAGTGAAGAGCGGTGCAGCTACCTGTTCGTGCATGTCCTTTACCGGCTTAATACGCTTAAACAGCACCAGCTTATCGAACGACAGACTTAACTGGTAAAAAGCAATGTATAAAAATACAGTGACGATGATACCTTCAACCGGCCGCAACAACAGCTCTTTAAAGTGCTGGCCATAGTAGCCTGCCGAAAATTTTTTGAAAAGAGTAAAAAATAAACGGGTGAAAATAGTAGTGATGTACCGTTTAAGAAGCAGTGCCAGGATGAGGATTACGGCAAACAGTAAATATGCAGATATAGAATTGCCCCAATATTCATCATGTAAAAAATTAAAATCCATATTATCTGGTAGTTTTCACTGTATCAAGATTATTAATGCATAAGTAAACGCGCAAACGGACTGAATGTTGCCTACCCGGAAAAACAAAATCACATCCCCATTAAAATGGCTATTCCCGGTAAGGAACAGCCATTCTGATATAAAATGCGAACCGGGTTAGCTGACTGTCTTTTTCTGACGGCTAAAAGCTATGCCGGTTTTATTGCTAAATAGATACATTGAAATCCCTTAGGGCATCATTCAGGCTCGTCTTTAAGTCAGTACTGGCCTTACGTTTACCTATGATCAGGGCACATCCCACCCCGTAAGCGCCTGCCGGAAATTCCTTTGTATAATTTCCCGGTATAACCACGCTCCGTGCCGGCACCACTCCTCTATATTCTACCGGTTCCGGTCCGCTGACATCAAAGATCTTGGTGGATTGGGTCAGCACCACATTAGCGCCCAGCACCGCTTCTTCCTCCACCCTTACCCCTTCCACAACAATGCAGCGCGAGCCTATAAAACAACCGTCTTCTACGATAACCGGAGCTGCCTGTAGCGGTTCCAGTACGCCCCCTATACCCACGCCCCCGCTTAAATGTACATTCTTACCTATTTGCGCGCAGCTGCCCACCGTTGCCCAGGTATCCACCATAGTACCTTCGTCCACGTAAGCGCCGATGTTTACATAAGAAGGCATCAACACTACATTCCGGCCTAAATACGCCCCGTAACGTGCTACGGCATGAGGCACGGCACGAACACCTAGCTCAGCATAGTTTTTCTTCAATTCCATCTTATCATAAAATTCGAAAGGAGGTACATCCCATGTCTGCATTTTCTGGATACCGAAATACATCAGGATCGCTTGTTTTACCCACTGTTGCACCTGCCAGGAACCTTCTTCCCGTTGAGCTACCCGCAGTACGCCTTTATCTACCTGTTCTATCACGCTGCGTATCGCGTCCTGGTAGGTTGTTTCGTTCAATAATGATCTGTCGGAATAAGCTTCTTCAATTAAGGTCTGTAACGAATTCATATACTTGTTTACATTGTGTTTAATTAAGAATTAAAAATTAAGAATCAGGGATCAATGGTTCAATGTTCGCCCATCACTTATCACTTATCACTTATCATTTTCTCACTTATCATTTTCTCACCGTCTTCTGTTCAATACGTTTCTCATACTGTTCCCCCTGGTAGATGCGATGCACATATATTCCCGGAACATGGATAAAGTTGGGATCTAATTCGCCTGCCGGCACCAGTTCCTCTACTTCTGCTATCGTCACTTTTCCCGCCATCGCCATGATGCTATTAAAGTTGCGGGCAGTTGCATTGAAGATCAGGTTCCCGTTCGTATCCCCTTTCCACGCCTTTACAATGGCATAATCCGCCTCGAAAGCAGTTTCCATCAGGTAATCCTTGCCTTTAAAACTCCGTACTTCCTTGCCCTCTGCCACTTCGGTACCTACGCCTGCCGGAGTGAATATAGCCGGCATACCGTATGCGGCCGCCAGGCAACGGGTAGCCAGTGTACCCTGCGGAATCAGCTCCACCTCCAGCTCACCGCTTAAAAGCTGCCTTTCAAACTCGGCATTCTCACCTACGTAAGAAGAGATCATTTTTTTTACCTGCCGCGTCTGCAACATTAAACCTATGCCAAAATCGTCTACTCCTGCGTTGTTGGAGATGCAGGTCAGGTTTTTTACTCCTTTTTTAATTAATGCTTTTATACTATTTTCCGGTATGCCGCATAGTCCGAACCCGCCCAGCATAATCACCGCTCCATCTTCAATACCGCTTATAGCCTGTTCTGCATTAGCTACAACTTTATTAAATCCCATAATATATGCTATTATTTTAGCCGCTAAAGGTAAAACTTTTAGCCGCTATTTTAAAAAGTAAAGGGCAGGGGGCAATAATTTAGATGCTGCGGACATACTAAAAAGGTACAAAATCAAGTTTATCATCGTCAATCGGAGAGAATTACGGCTACTTAATTTTCTCCTTATAAATCAAGTAGCAATATTTATCTTTGCGGGCTATGCTTCGTATATCGTTTTTAATATTATTGATCATATCAGCTATTTCGCCTGTATGGGCACAAAAGCAGGTTGCTGATAAGATTATCGGTGTGGTGGGTAATAAAATTGTGATCCAGTCCGAGGTGGATCAGACGTTTGAACAGGAAAAGCTGGTCAATCCGGATATCCATGACAGCAGTAAATGCTATATTGTGTATAACCTGATGGCACAGCAAATACTGGTAGAGCAGGCTGCAAGAGACAGTGTCATCGTATCGGACGAAGAAGTGGAAAATATCCTTGATAACCGGGTCCGGCAAATGGTGCAGATGTATGGCAGTAAAGAAGCCTTTGAGTCAGCCAATGGCGGCAGAACCATCTACCAGATCAAGGATGAGTTCAGAAGCTTCTTTAAGGATAAGACAATAGCGGAGCGGATGCAAAACAAGATCATGGAGAATGTGAAAATCACACCCAAGGAGATTACCGAATTTTTTGCAGAGCTGAGTAAAGACACATTGCCCTTGTTCCCCGCAACGGTTGAGATGGGGCAGATCGTTATAAAACCCCGGGTAGACCCCGAAGTGGAAAAGCTGGCTAAGGAAAAGCTGGAAAAGATCAGGAAAGATATAGTGGAGGATGGGAAGAGCTTTGAAATGATGGCCGGTATATACAGCATGGATGGTACAAAAGATAATGGCGGAGAGCTGGAAATTAACCGTAAGGATTTTGATCAGCAGTTTGTATCGGCTGCATACCGTTTGCAGCCGGGTGAGATCTCGCCGGTAATAAAAACAAAATTCGGCTATCATATTATCCAGATGATACGCCGTATGGGAGAAGAAGCTAAGGTTCGCCATATTGTGATCGTACCCGAAGTGACGAACAGCGATCTCCAGATAAGCCTGAAAAAGCTGGATAGCATAAGGGCTGACTTAATTGCCGGGAAAATGACCTTCTCTGAAGCCGTAGGTAAATACAGCACCGATGAACAATCTAAGCTTACCGGAGGATTGGTGTATGACGACCATAATAATTCTACCCTTCAATTAGATGCGTTGGATCCGGAAATGGCCAGGTCGGTAGCGGAAATGGAGGTTGGATCGTATTCTCAGCCGCAGGTATTTGTTGAAAACCCGGCTACAGGTTCACGCGCCACCCGTATACTCTATATGCGGAAACGTACAGACCCGCACGAGCTTAATATGAAGGATGACTATGCATTGATCCAGCAAAAAGCCTTACAGTATAAGCAGGTTCATTACCTGGATAAGTGGATGGCAGAAAAAGCTCCTACTTACTATATAAAGCTGGATCAGGAATATAAGAACTGTTCTATACTTAAACCCTGGTTTGCGGTTAGTAAACAGGATTAAGCTCTATGCATTTTGATCAGGGCTCACTAAATGGCTAACACGATATTGAATATTAAGGAATTGAAAAATACCGCTTCCTGCTCTGCAAGGGTTTTAACCTGTTTCGTCTTAAAACCTTACAGATAGATTTTGGAAAACCGGTATATATACTACGATATCATATAGCTAATTATTTTTTCCACTCCCCGCGGTCATAACGGAAAGGATCTGAACATCGCTCCAATATCTTAACGTGCGTTCGATGAGATTGAGGCCTTAAAATCTAACCGGAAAATTGCTCTTCCTTAGTAACTGTGTCAAAATAACTTCCACGTTTCCAAGTCTGGGAGATGCCTCCACGCTGGTCGGCATGACGGTACTTGAAGAAGTTATTTTGATTATTATACTTACTTATTATCGCTAATGTTATAAATAAACCGCCAGGTATGCGAAAAGATTATCCACACGAGGCCTGGTAGGCCACAGATCCTGAAAATCTTTGGGCAGGCCAATAACTGTTTCTACAAAAAGCCTCTCCCTTTACCATAAACCTGTATTTTAACGAAAAAAATTTATTGCTCAGTGCTCCTTTTGCGGGTAAAATGCAAAAAGAAAAACTGAATTCCCCCGGATTGGAAATGCTTCGTAATCAGGGAGCAAAAGGCCTTTTACGTCTTGTTTTTTAACAGATTTTAACCTTTAAGAACCTGTTTTAACAGATTTTGACATTTATGCAGTAGTGTATTGACATGACGCAGTACTGTATGAAGCTTATGTACCCCATCATGATGTTTATACAGGACTGTATAAAGGTTATCCCACCCGGTATAATGATCACACCACCGTGAACATTGATCATACAGTAGGGTATGAAGCTTTCCCACCCCGGTATGACGTTTATACAGGGGTGTATGAAGGCTATCCCACCCTGTATAAGGATATAACCGGCCATC
>JBEBVI010000050.1:0-16062 GCA_040392805.1 Taibaiella helva | reverse complement strand
AGATTAAAACTAAAAGAAACGAGAAGATACCGTTCCTTATACTTACTTTATTCATTACTTTTAATTTGACAAAGAACAGAAATAGTGTTTATGCTAAAGTCCAAAGCTTATTTAATCATTCTTTCATGGTTCCGGCATTTGTTCAAAGTGATAAGAGCAGAGCAAAGAAAATCAGGTTTAACCACTGACAAACATTTGCTCTACCTCCCTAATAATCGTGCCAAAATAAATCCCGGTTCCAAAGCCTGGGAGATGTCTCCGCTCCGCTATCACTGCGGTCGACATGACGGCACTTACTTCGGCACGGCTCTGTACAAGTGGGTAAGTTATTTTGACGACCATACTTACTCAGCTATACCTGATCTTTTCATACAGGTGTGCCATAGAGCAAATAAGCTCCTTTGGTGATGAAACGACCTGGTAGTGGTTCCGGCCAAACATCTGTGGCAGATAATACCTTGCAGAGCTTTCTATCGCCAGGGCATAATTGTTGATATGGTTTTGGTTCAGCTCACGCAATGCCTGCTTTACATCATGCACACCATATTTGCCCTCGTATCGGTCGAAATCATTGGGCTTACCATCAGATAAAAGTATCACCCATTTATTTTTGCTGTCGCGCTGCTGCATTAATGCGCCGGAATGGCGTAATGCAGCACCGATACGGGTATAACCGGCAGGCTGCATGGCTCCGATCTTATACCTGGCCTTATTCCACTTTTCGCCAAAATCCTTTACCGTAATGTAGGAAAGACAATTACGTGTTTGTGAATAAAAGCCCTGTATCGAAAAATCAATATGGTACTCATCCAGTATTTCCCCAAAGAGAATAGCCGTTTGCCTGGCTACATCTATTATCCTGTTGCCATCCACATAACTGTCGCTGGAGAGGCTGATGTCTATCAGCAGTAAAACAGCAAGATCCTTTTCCAGCTTTTTATCCGAAATATATACCCGCTCAGAAGGTGTTTGCTTCGATACGATCTCGGCAAAACGGTCTGTGGCCATATCAATATCAATCTCCCGTCCCTGCATTTGCAATCTCTGCTCCGTACGCCGGTTATTCATGTTGGCCAGCATTTTACGCAACTGCAACAGCAAAGTCTGGTTTTGCTTTATGGTATCATGATAATAGCCGGTGTCATACAATGCAAGGGATTCGGGATATAGCTTTGCATAGTCTTTACGATATTTATTCTTAAAGCAATCCCATTCATCATACAGGATAAATGGCCTATCGCCCGCCACTTCACTGCTTTCTGCAATATGGGTATTATCTGTAAACTCAGCCTGGTAAACACTGTGCGTGACATCATTTGTACGCACTGTATATTTCATTGTCAGTTCCTCCAAAGCATCTGCATGATCTTCCAACTCATCTTCCCCGTCGAAGTCGCGCCAGCTCCCGCTAAATTCATCAGCAGTATCTACTTTTTCGAAATTATGAGTCAGCACATAGTCCTCCTGTTGTTTGGTATCAATCGTCAGGTTGACGATCTCCTCTACCGCTTTTGCTTTGAGTGTTGTTTTCGGGAAAGGGGCTACTGTATTTTTTAATGTTGCTTCATTATACGCTTCTGTACCCTTCTTATTTATCTCCGGTTTGTCCTGCATCCACCTGCCATAAAGCCATGCCGTATTCAGCTGCTCCTCTTTTTCGGCGCCCTTTGTCGTTACCAGGGCGTCAAAAATTTCCTGTGCTGCCGGGAACTCATCAAATAAAGACTTAAGTACCAACGGCGCGCTTTCTTTCCCCGATTGTAAAGCAACTACATCTGTTAGCTTGTCCTCCTCATACCAGTTAAGGCGTAGCTTTTTCTGTACATACAGGTATAAAGTACGAAAGAAATAAAAAGACAGGTTTTGCTCATAGCTTGCATAAAAGCTGAACTGCTGCGGCAGGAAAAAACAGTTTCCTTTAAAACCACCTTCTTTTACAGCCGGGAAAACATCTATAGAATGACCCGTAACAGCTCTTGATATGAGTGTTAGCCGGTGCTTTATCCGTTCTAATTTCACTGTACGCATCAGCAGGCTTTCATCAGCATTCTTTTTATGCTTAAAGTAGCGCACAAATTTTCCAAAAAGATATTCGTCTAATGCCATAACTTAAAATATCAGGTTGGCCAGATCTGACAATGCGTCAATAATCTCTGCTTCGTCGGTAAGTGGTTCTATAACAGCGGTTCTGACACTTAATCTTTTTGGCAATCCGGAGTAAATCAGAAATGCCGCATCTACTAAAAGGCGCGTAGATACCGTTTCGGTCAATCCCAACTCTTTGAGGTTCCTGATTTTTTCGCCCAGCTTCACTAATTTTTTTGCACTGTCTGCATCCACGCCGGTTTCCTTAATAAGGATATCCGTTTCTGTTGCTGCATCAGGGTAATTAAACGTTATAGCAGCAAAACGTTGACGGGTAGAAGGTTTCAGTTCCTTATATCCTCTTTGGTATCCGGGATTGAATGAAGCGACCAGCATAAAATCAGGATGTGCCTTTACAGTAATACCCAATTTATCGATATATAGTTCCCGCCGGTGGTCGGTTAGCGGATGAATAACAACTATTACATCCGGACGGGCTTCTGCTATCTCATCCAGGTATAATACTGCTCCTGATTTAAGCGCTGTAACCAGGGGACCATCCTGCCAGACCGTCTCAGCGCCCTTAATAATAAACCGGCCTATCAGATCTGTAGCAGATGTTTCTTCATGACAGCTTACAGTAATAAGTTGTTTATCCAGGCGGGCGGCCATATATTCTACGAATCTGGATTTCCCCGTACCCGTAGGGCCTTTGAGCAGCAATGGGATCTTATTGCTATAAGTATGTTCAAATATATCTGCTTCCTTACCTGTTGCCTGGTAAAAAGGTAGTCTCCCGGTTATTGTTTCATTCGCTATATCCATGATTTCCTTCCTGTTTTATTATTCAAAATAGTCGTGAAAATTTTGATAAGAGGCCTTCAGGTCGCTTACCAAATGCTCTGCCGTTCTCCTGTCTTCTACATTTTTAAGACGTTTTACCAGCTCCAGATGTGGGTGCAGCCATTTATGCAATTCTTCATGACTTTCACCCTCCATAGTACAACTTTTTATCAGTTGCTTATTTTCATTTTCCAGTTGTTCCGCCAATCCATCATAGCCCGTATCTCCATTTTCCTGAAAGGCAATTACACGTTTCTCACCATTGGCAATAAACGGTCTCATCTCCTCATTGATTTTCCATTTTTCACCGTTCACCAGGTTTATTTCTTCCTTACTTTCCGGTCCGGCAGTTTGTATGGGAGTATCGGGAGCTCCCGTATTTTCAGCAAGATTATTACAGGAGAGAAAGAAGAAGGCTGGCATTATCCATACTACCAGACAGTTTTTAAGATTCATATTTTTCCATTTTAAAAGAAACCGTCCGGGAGCATACTACAATTGAAAAAAGCATGCTCCTGACGGTTTGAAGATATTTAAGCCAATAGGGCATCATTAGCATTTGGATCAGGTAACAAGGCTTCTTTATTGGGTTTTCCGTATTTGACAAATTCGTAAATGAACATTCCTACACCTGTACCGAACATAGTAGCACAAATGATAAGCACATAAAAGTGTATCTTAATTTCATTCTGCACATCGCCGAACTCCAGGCCCATTTTTCTTTCCAAATAGACCTGTGCTACACCGGCCACACCAAATGCTACCGTCATACCCAGCATACCGATATTGGCCAGCCAGAAAGCATAAGTACCCCTTGCCGTCTCATATAATTTACGCCCGGTAAGATTGGGCATAGCATAGCTGATGAAGGCAAATACAATCATGGCATAAGCACCCCAGAAAGCAAGATGTCCGTGCATGGCAGTTACCAACGTACCATGAGTATACCTGTTTACAAAAGGGAAAGTATGGGCCAGTCCCAGCAAACCTGCGCCTACAAAGGAAACAATGGCCGTACCAATAGTCCAGTTCAGAGCTATTTTGTTAGGATGCTTCTTTTCTCCTTTGCGATACATGCTTACGGCAAATAATGCCATAGCCAGGAAAGCGAGGGGCTCCAATGCCGAGAAGATACCGCCAAGAATAATCCAAATCTTTCCTGTACCGATAAAGTAATAGTGGTGACCCGTACCGATAACACCGGAAATGAAGGTAAGACCAATAATAACATAAAGCCATTTTTCAATCACCTCCCTGTCCACGCCTGTCAGCTTTATCAGCAGGAAAGAAAGGATACCACCCAATATCAGCTCCCATACACCTTCTACCCACAGGTGCACTACCCACCAGCGAAAAAACGAATCGACAGTCTGATTATCAAACCATATCATGCCGGGGAGGTAAAGCAGGGCAGCAAATACCAAACCCATAGTCAGCACCAAAGCTGTTGTGGTTCGCCTTTTTCCTTTAAACAAAGTAGCCAGTATCAGCCCCAGGAACAGCAGCACATTTGCCACAACCAGGTAATCAAGCGGACGTGGAATCTCAAGGAACTTTCGTCCTTCCCAGTAGTTAAAGTGATAGCCTGTGATAGCGGTAACACCTACCAGGGCCAGTGATATAAGCTGTATATAAGCCCATTTTATACTGACCAATTCGCGTTCGGCCTCCTCCGGTATAATATAATAAGCTGCACCCATAAACCCGGTGAGCAGCCATACTACAAGCAAATTGGTATGTACGGCCCTTGCCGTGTTGAAGGGGATAAAATCATGCAGCACATCGTATCCTATACGGGCAAAGCCCATAATAAATCCATAAACGATCTGCAACACCAGCAACAGCAATGCCAGTGCAAAAAACCAATAAGCGACTTCCTGACTTTTATATTTCATTGTAATTTATTTATTAGAATGAGTAGTTGCTTTATAATCGGGCTTGGGAGGGAAACCGTTCAGATCCATCTCTCCTACCCATTTAAGAAAAGCTATCATATCTGCTGCTTCCTGGTCGCTCATTTTGTATGCTACCATTTTACGGCCTCTGGGCTGCCACGGTGCGGGTGTTTGCAGCACGGCTTTTATAAACTCGGGGCCCCGCCGCTCAAATACTTTAGTCAGCTCGGGAGCATAGTAACCGCCTTCACCCATAATGGTGTGGCAACCCATACAGTTGTTAGCCTCCCAGATTCTTTTACCGGAAATAACCTGTGACGAAAGGTTCTCTTCGTGTGTACGTTTAGGAACTTCGGCTGTAAGTGTCTGAAACGACATCACCAGGAAAACGGCAAATGTCACCATCGTTCCTCCTAAGAAGAAGTTTCTGGCGTTCTTTTTTGACAATAACATATCGGGCTAAATTTTAGATAAGAAATGAATGACCTGTGTCCGGGAACAAACAATAAATCATCCCGACAACTGCAAAATTAATTAAGGACAATTTTGTCTTTTATGCTTTGAGTCATAAAGAAGCCTTTTTATCGATCCTATTTTTGTGCGCCTCTTATTATTTACCGGATCGAAAATCTATCTGCAAGCGTAGTGTAGCAGCAGCCTGATTTAAACAGCAACCGGATGAATAAATTTTAATCTGAAGTTATGAGGCTTAATTAACTGGAATGGCAATAACAGGTTCAATACATACTTTCCATATCCCCGTTATGGGATTGGCATACACTATAGACAGCCCCATCCGTGTAGCACAATATGGCATCTCATCAGTGATCTCGATTATCGATGATGACCTTGTCGAAAAGATGCGGGCATTTTATTGCAGGAAGCTGCAGCTACCCTATACGGAGATCTCAAAGAAAAACCGGAACCACAGGGCCGAGCGGATCATGCATTACCTGAACCTCGTGGATATCATTGTCAAAGAAAAATTTGAGGCATACAAAAACGAGCTCATTCAGAGCAGGCCGGCTTTGGAACATTATATATCCATGCTGCCCAATAAATCGGAATTAAAGAAAAAGCTGCAGGAGTTTATCGTGGAAGGCATGCATCTAAAAGATGCCTTTAAAGCCTTCATTCATAAAAACCTGTACCCCGGAAGTATTGATGTCAATATTATGACCAAAATTGATAAAGATAATTTTTCCGGCGACGATCAACTTCCTATTGAATACAATGATGCACATGCTGCCTTCAGGGGATTTGCCGGGAGTACACTTCATTCTTCACTGGTCTTTTCTGCAGGTATGAACCCGAGATTATATGGTTATGTAGAGCATTTCAAGGATTTTTTCCCGGATGCTAACCTGGAAATAAAAAAGAAGATCATTCTTAAAGTAAGTGATTACAGGTCGGCATTTATACAAGGCAGCTTCTTGGCAAAGAAAGGTATCTGGGTATCTGAATACCGCATCGAATCAGGCCTGAACTGCGGCGGACATGCCTTTGCAACCAACGGGCACTTATTAGGTCCCATCCTGCAGGAGTTTAAAGATAAAAAAGAAGAGCTGATACAATCCACTCATGCGCTGTTGATACAAGCTTTAGGTGCGAAAAAGCTACCGGTTCCCCCAAAACCCTTTCCGCTTAAAATCTCCGTACAGGGCGGCGTGGGAACAGCCGGTGAACATAGCTTCCTGCTGGAGCATTACCATATAGATTCCGTTGGCTGGGGCTCACCGTTCCTGCTGGTACCGGAAGCAACAATGGTGGATAATGATACACGGCAATTACTCATTAATGCAAAAGAAAGCGATTTCTATTTAAGTAATATCTCACCGCTTGGCGTCCCGTTCAACTCGGTAAAAGGAGTGTCTAATGATTATTGGAAACAAAAGCGTATTGATGAACGTAAAGCCGGAAGTTCATGCCCGAAAAAATTTCTGGCATTAAACAAAGACTATGATGAGCGGGGCATGTGTACGGCATCAAAAAAGTACCAGGATATAAAACTGAAAGAACTGTCCGCAGAAAAAGAGTACATGTCTGCAGATGAGTTCCGTGAAAGGAAAAAGAAAATCACGGAAAAGGCCTGTCTTTGTGTAGGTCTGGCTAATTCAGGCTATCTCGCAAACGATATTCCTGTAAAAGGACAGCAGCAGGGGGTAGTAATATGCCCGGGGCCTAACCTCGCTTATTTCGACAAAGAGGTTTCGCTCGCTGAAATGATACGGCACATATACGGCAATGCCCATGTAATGACACAATCTCAACGGCCGAATATGTTTATCAAAGAATTGAAGATGTATGTGGAGTATCTGAAAAAAGAAATAGCCGGTTTCCGGGGTGCCGTTACAAGCGTGCAAATAAAAAAATGGGATTCATTTAAAAGCAATCTGCTGGAAGGCATTCGCTATTATGAAGAAGTACTGTTGGTGGAAGAACATTTCCGGGAGATATGGCAACAGTTACAGGAACAATTGGAATGGTATAAATCCATTGTAGAAAAAATTGCAGTAAAAGAAGAACCGGCTACGGCTGAAGCTATACCCCGATAAAATTTTTGACTTGTGCTTTAAAATGACCTGCCGTGGCTGAAGCTGAAAAAGAATCTTTTTATGTCTGACAAAAATAAATTTTCCATACTGCTTACATTGATCATCTCATTTTTAGGTTATTCGTTTCATCTCTACCGGCCAGGATTGCGTATACAAGCTGATACAAACAATATGGCTGATAAAGGTAAAAAATTATGGCAGCAAAAAAACTGTGGCTCCTGTCACCAGATATACGGTTTAGGTGGGTACTTAGGCCCGGATCTGACCAATATTTATTCATCCAGGACAGAGCAGCAGATTAAAGCGTTTATTAAATCGGGTACAAACATAATGCCGGGTTTTGATTTGAGTGATGAACAGTCGAAACAGCTGATTGCCTACCTGAAAAGCATTGATGCTACCGGCATAGCAGCGCCACATGGATTCAATATTAACTATGACGGAACTATTGAAAGATAATAAACCGGTAAGCGAAAAGTATATTATTACCGGTTTGGTATTATTCCTTTTTGCTTTGTTGTTTGGCGTTACGGGCGCGCTTCAATATGTCATTCCCGGTTCGCTTAAGAATCTTCTCTCATTTGAGAAGATACGCCCCATGCACGTTTCATCCGCTGTCTTCTGGATCATACTTACTGCCTGCGGCGCCGTAACCTGTTACCTCGGGCAGGTAGCAGGAAGCTTATGGTCCCGCCGTTTGTCTTTAGTACAGTGGTACCTGTTTGCCGGGACTATCATACTGATATTGGCCAGCTATTTAATGGGCATCTTCGGCGGCAGGGAATACTGGGAATTTCACCCGGCATTGGCCGTACCGGTAGCCATTGCCTGGGTTTTGTTTCTTATCAATGTATTCAAATCAATAAAAGTATTTCACAAGCAGCCGGTATATATCTGGATGTGGCTTACGGGAGCGGCTTTCTTCCTGTTCACTTACCTGGAGTCATACCTGTGGCTTATCCCTTCCTTCAGATCTGATATAGTGCACGACATGACGATCCAGTGGAAATCCTACGGCTCTATGGTAGGCTGCTGGAATATGCTGATCTATGGATCAGGCATATTCCTGATGGATAAAATATCGGACAATAAAAAGTATAGCTATTCCAGAGTTGCTTTCATACTATATTTTCTTGGGCTTTTCAATCTCATGTTTAACTGGGGGCATCATATATACACGCTGCCTGCACCCCGGTATGTACAATATATCAGTTATGCGGTCAGTATGACAGAGCTGCTCCTGCTGGGCAGGATTATTTATCACTGGAAATCCTCGGTAAGCACAGCCCGGAAACATTATCATATTCTTTCTTACCGGTTTTTACTGGCTGCCGATCTGTGGATATTCCTGACCTTGCTGCTGGCCATAGCTATGTCTGTGCCGGCTATCAATGTGTACACACATGGCACACATATCACCGTAGCGCACACTATGGGAGCCACTATCGGTATCAATAGCTACCTGCTGCTGTCCTTTGTAGTGGATATATTCGATACCAGGGGGCAAAAAACAAATAAGAACATTACGACGGGACTGTATATATCCTTAGCTGCATTGTTTGTTTTCTGGATCAGCCTCATCATAGCCGGCATAGTAAAAGCCGACTGGCAAATGTACGGGCATGATATTCCCTTCAGCAAGATGATGCGTGGCCTTCGCCCCTATTTCATAGCTTTTCTTATTTCAGGCTTAGCCTTGTCTGCAGGGCTATCGTGGATCGTTGTAACTATACTTTCCGCTCACCGCAAAGGGAAACGGGAGGAAAGGGCAGCTATATCTTAACCGCAAAACAAAATATAGTAGTATGGAAGAAACTAAAACAAATAAAATGCGGACACTTACGGAGCCATTCAAAATTAAGATGGTAGAGCCGTTAAAAGTAACAACTGAAGAATACCGGTACAAAGCGTTAGCAGATGCCGGCTACAATCCCTTCCTGTTACATTCCAGGGATGTATTTATCGACCTCTTAACCGATAGTGGCACCGGAGCTATGAGTGACAAGCAGTGGAGCGGTATTATGATGGGCGATGAAAGCTATGCGGGTGCAAGGAGCTGGGAGCATTTGAATACTGTTGTCAAAGATCTTACAGGAATGGATTTTGTAATGCCTACACACCAGGGACGTGCTGCGGAACGGATCTTATACTCCATCTTAGGAGGCCCCGGAAAAATATTTATCAGCAATACGCATTTCGATACCACACGTGCAAATATTGAATACACAGGCGCTACTGCTATCGATATTGTTTGCCCGGAAGCGGAAGATAATCAGAGCCCCTGCCCTTTTAAAGGCAATATTGCTATCGAACAGCTCAAAAGACAGATTGCAGAACATGGCTCCGGATCGATCGCTGCCGTCATTATGACAGTTACAAACAATTCATCGGGCGGACAGCCGGTGAGTATGGAAAACTATAAAGACGTACGCCGGATATGCGATGAAAATAACCTGTTCCTCGTTATGGACGGGTGCCGTATTGCAGAGAACAGCTACTTTGTGCATGAGCGGGAAAGCGGCTATGAACATACGTCATATAAAGACATTGCAAAGGAAATGCTGGCGCTTTCAGATGCCTTTGTTATGAGCGCTAAAAAAGACGGACTGGTAAATATGGGTGGTATTCTGGCCGTACGTGATGAAGCGTTGTCCGTTAAATGTAAAAACATATTGATCATCTCAGAGGGCTTTACCACTTACGGAGGTTTGGCCGGGCGTGATATGGAGGCGCTCGCTATCGGGCTACAGGAAGTTTTTGACGAAGACTACCTGCATTACCGGATAAAAAGTACCGCCTATCTGGGAGAACGCCTAAAAGCGAAAGACATTCCTGTAATATGGCCTATAGGCGGGCACGCGGTATATATTGACGCTAAAGCATTGTACAAAAATATTCCCGTGAATGAATATCCCGGACAGGCGCTGGTCTGTGACTTATACATTAAAGGCGGAATCCGCAGTGTGGAGATCGGCAGCGTTATGTTTGGAAAGTATGATGAGAACGGGGACCTCGTTCCGGCAGCCAAAGAATTAGTACGCCTGGCCATTCCCAGAAGGGTTTATACCCAAAGCCATATTGATTCTGTACTCGATGTTTTTGATGATATTTTAGAATTAAACGAAAGAGAAAGAGGCTATGGTATTATCTATGAGCCTCCGTTTTTACGGCATTTTACAGCACATTTCAAACCTTTATAATAATAAACTAATATGGCTATTAAAATGGAAAGAAGGTCCTGGGCGGAGCCCTACAAAATGAAAATGGTTGAGCTTTTAAAAATGACAACCAGGGCCCAACGCCTGAAAGCACTGCAGACAGCAGGGTACAATACATTTCTCCTGAACTCGGAAGATGTGTACATCGACCTCTTAACGGATAGTGGTACCAACTCGATGAGCGACAGGCAATGGGCTGCATTTATGACCGGCGATGAAGCGTATGCCGGGAGTAAAAGCTACTTTGTTATGGAAAAAGCCATTCAGCAGTATTATGGCTACAAGTATATCGTTCCGACACACCAGGGGCGTGGCGCTGAGAATATACTGTCGCAGATCCTGATCAAAAAAGGCGATATCGTTCCGGGCAATATGTATTTCACCACAACACGCCTGCACCAGGAATTAGCCGGCGGAACCTTTCATGACATTATCATAGATGAAGCTCATGATCCTTTAAATGAATTTCCCTTCAAAGGAAATGTAAACATCAGCAAACTGGATACCCTGGTTAAGAAATATGGTGCAAAAAGAATCCCTTATGTAAGCATCGCTACCAATGTAAACATGGCGGGCGGGCAACCGGTAAGCATGAAAAACCTGAAAGAACTGCGCAAATATACCCACCAACATGGTATCCGGATTATTCACGACATGACGCGCGTAGCAGAAAATGCTTACTTCATTCAGCAACGTGAAGAGGGTTATGCCCACAAGCCTGTCAGGGAAATTGTAAGAGAGATCTGCTCTCTTACCGACGGAGCAACGATGAGCGCCAAAAAGGATGCGCTGGTAAATATAGGCGGCTTTATGGCTATCAACGACTGGGATATTTTTGAGGAAGCCCGGAATCTGGTAGTGGTATATGAAGGGCTACATACCTACGGCGGACTGGCCGGGCGCGATATGGAAGCCATCGCGGTTGGCATAAAAGAAAGCCTGGATGATCATCACCAAAAGGCAAGAGTCGGGCAGGTGGAGTATCTTGGGAAGCGCATGGAAGAATTTGGCATCCCGATTGTAAAGCCTATTGGCGGCCACGGAATTTTCGTAGACGCAAAAGCATTCCTGCCTCGTCTTACCCAGGATGAATTCCCGGCACAAACACTTGCTGCAGAAATCTATGCCGACTCCGGTGTACGGACTATGGAGCGTGGAATTGTTTCGGCAGGGAGAAAACCAAACGGAAAAAACTACTATCCGAAATTAGAACTGGTTCGTTTCACTATTCCAAGACGTGTGTACACACAGGCACACATGGATGTTATCACGGAATCAACCGCTATGGTGTACGACAGGAGAAATAAAATAAAGGGATTAAAAATGGTTTACGAACCTAAATATCTGAGATTCTTCCAGGCAAGGTTCGAAAAAATAAAATAACCTGGAAATGATTACGCCACAACTCATACATCCCAAAAGCATTGCCATTATCGGTGCTTCAGAAAACACAGGTAAGCCCGGAGGGAAAGTACTTCAGAATATTCTTGAAGGAGCATTTGAAGGAATTGTTTATGCTGTAAATAACAAGCCTTTAAACATAGAAGGTGCTCAATACATCACTGATATCAGCCAGATCCCTTCTGTGGACCTGGCTATCCTGTCCATTCCTGTACACCAGTGTATACCGGCAGTAAAAAAACTGATTGAGAAAGATGCTAAAGCATTTATCATATTCTCAGCAGGCTTTTCGGAAGGTGGTGATGAGGGCGCCGCTACTGAAAAGGAGCTGGTTGAGCTCATCAATAGCGCAAATGCTACGCTGATCGGGCCCAATTGTATTGGTGTAATTAATGAAACCTATAAAGGTGTATTTACAACCCCTATACCGCTATATGACAAACAGGGATGCGAGCTGATTTCGAGCTCCGGGGCCACAGCCGTCTTTTTTATGGAGGCTGCTTTGCTAACCGGCTTAAGGTTCTCCAACATTTATTCTATCGGAAATGCCTCCCAAACAGGAGCGGAAGAAATACTGGAATACATGGATCAGGCTTTTGATCCTGCCTTCAGCCCTAAGGTAAAGCTGCTGTATCTGGAGCATATAAAGAACCCGTTTAAGTTCATCAGGCATACCGTATCTTTAAGAAAAAAAGGATGTCGTATAGCTGCTATAAAATCCGGGTACTCGGAAGCCGGAGGTAGAGCAGCCTCCACGCATACGGGAGCCTTAGCCACCTCCGATACGGTGATAAGGGCATTATTTAAAAAGTGTGGTATAGTCTATTGCAGCAGCCGGGAGGAGCTGATTGCCGTTGCAGGGGTCTTCCAGACAAAAGCATTGAAGGGTAGAAATATGGCCATCGTCACTCATGCCGGGGGATCGGCAGTTATGCTGACCGATACTTTAACCGCGAACGGAATGGATGTTCCTTCCTTACACCCGGATAATACCAGGGAGTTACTCAGTAAACTTAATCCGGGCTCTTCGGTAAATAACCCAATCGATTTTTTGGCTACCGGCACTGCTGCACAGCTGGCACATATCCTTGATTTCTGTGAAGAGCATAAAGATATTGACGGTATAGCGGTCGTATTCGGCAGTCCCGGGCTTTTCAATGTAAAAGATGTTTATGAAGTACTGGATGAGAAGATGCGCACCTGCAACAAACCTATTTTCCCGGTTCTGCCTTCTTTAATAAACGCAGAAAAAGAAATCAAAGACTTCCTGGCCAAAGGAAGAATAAACTTTCCCGATGAGGTCAACTTAGGAAAGGCGCTGGCACATGCTTACCAGGCAGACGATCTTTTGTTTGAAAAAACGCTCTTACCTGAAATGGACCTGGCTGCTATCCGTGCACTTGTCAATGCCTCATCAAACGGCTTTTTAAATCCGGATACCTGCCGCGAGCTATTGGAAGCCGCGGGTATCCGACTGGCCGGCCAAAAGGAAATTACATCGGAAAAAGAAATCACCTCATTGAATAACGCTGTCCGCTTTCCTGTTGCCATGAAGGTTACAGGCCCGGTTCATAAAACGGAAGTAGGTGGTGTTATATTAAACATACACGACGAAAAACAGGCAAAAGATACATTCCAACAGCTCATGAAAATTCAGGGAGCCAAAGGTGTGCTGATCCAGGAAATGGTAAGAGGAGAAGAGTTGTACTGCGGCGCGGTAAAGCAGGGAGAATTTGGTCATGTGGTTTTGTGTGGGCTTGGCGGTATTTTACTGGAGCTGATCCAGGATACCTCCTCAGCTTTGGCCCCGATGTCTCAAAAAGAAGTCAGCAATATGATTGAGTCCCTCAAAGGATATACACTCTTTACCGGCTATCGGAATAAAAAACCATTGAATAAGGAAAAATATGCAGACATTATTATGCGGGTCGGCGCATTGGTTCATATAGCTCCTGAAATTGCCGAGCTGGACCTCAACCCGGTCATGGCGAATGAAGACCAGATGACTGTTGTGGATGCCCGGATACGAATTGAAAAATAAAGAAAATGAAAACACAAATTGATTTAAACGATACCGAAGTTGCTTTCAGGTATAAGTCCAATCCGGAACTGTACAATTCCATCTTTATTTTCGGATTGCTGCAAAAGCCATTTCTTGTAAAAATCCTGACGAAAATGGCCGGCTGGGTTTTACAGTACAAATTGCCCTTTAAATTTGCTATCAGTAAAACGGTATTCAAAGTATTCTGTGCCGGCCAGAACAGGAACGAAGCGGCACAAACCATTCAAAAGCTGAAAAACTATAAAGTGAATACCGTGCTCGACTATGTTGCTGAAGGAGATAGTACAAAGGAAAGCTTTGACAATAACATGAAAACCATTTTAGCCAACATCAGTTTTATGAAAGAAAACTCAAGTAAAGCACTAATAGGGATAAAACTTTCCGGGTTGGAAGATGTTGCGTTTATTAAAAGGTTCCGCTACATTGAAGAGGCTGATGATACCCATTCTAAAGAAAGGATGAATACGTTTATCGGGCGAGTGGACACCATTTGTAATCAGGCTGCCGAAAAAAATGTATTTGTCTATATCGATGCGGAAGAATACTCCACGCAGGATATATTTGACCAGGTGGTTGAATTAATGATGCTCCGCTATAACAAGGGAAGAATAATTGTCTTTAATACATTACAAATGTATCTGAAAGACCGGATGGCCTACCTGGAATATGCTATTGCCGATGCCCGTCAAAAAGGGTTTATGATCGGGATGAAACTGGTACGGGGCGCCTATGTGGAAAAAGAAAGAGTATATGCCGCACAAAGCGGAGTGGAAAGCCCGGTGTTTGACACCAAAGAAGAAACAGATCGCAGCTATGACAAAGCCGTGGAAATCTGCCTTCAAAACAGCGACATTGTATATACCTGCCTGGCCACACATAATCAGGAAAGTGTGGCTTTAGCACTGAGCTTGATCGGAGAGCTGAATATAACCGACCATGCCGAAAAAGTTTCCTTCTCTCAATTGTTTGGCATGAGTGATCATTTAACCTTTAACTTAGCACAACACAATTTTAATGCATCTAAATATGTGCCTTATGGTGAAGTGGAAAAAGCCATACCGTATTTATTGCGAAGAGCAGAAGAAAACTCATCAATAGAAGGCCAGGCAGGAAGAGCGTATGAGTTGCTGATGCAAGAAAAGCGAAGAAGGAGCCGGAAGAAAGAAATAAGCCGGCCAGCCGATGCAACCATCTTCTGATCATAAACCTACTTTTACCGGACTTAGCCAGATACCCATAAAAATCTTTGCACCGTTGCGGGAAAAAATGCAACTCTATAATAATATGTCGAAAATACGGGTTACGAAAGTATTCATCTTTGATATGGCGCACGCCCTTGACGGATATAACGGCTTGTGCAAAAATATTCATGGCCATACCTATCACTTAAGGGTAACTGTTTCAGGCTCTGTTCACAACGATGATAAGCAGCCCGATAATGGAATGGTTATTGACTTTGGAAATTTAAAGCAACTTGTCAGGGAAGAGATTCTTGATAAATTCGACCACTCCTTAGTGCTAAAAGACACATCTGCTTTTTTACAGTCCGGGAGTATACCTTCCGGTGAAAAGCTGATCAGAACGCCGTTTCAGCCCAGCTGTGAAAATTTACTGATACACTTCGTATCTGCTATAGAACACACCTTACCACCGGAGGTCCGGTTAGTGGCAATGCGTTTAGATGAAACACCCACCTCTTACGCAGAATGGTTCCTAAGTGACCAATAACATCTCTTGCACGATCAATACAACGGGAATCCGGTCAGACCCTTTGCGGCGACTGTGCCCTGCGGCATCTTTACGAGAAAAACAGAACACCTTATAAATACGTAAAATATTTTCAGTAAAATATACCTCCGATACTAAAACAACTAAGTATGGTCGTTAAAATAACTTACCCACCTGTACAGAGCCGTGCCGAAGTACTTGTACTGAGCTGCGTCGAAGTAAGTACCGTCATGTCGACCGTAGTGGAGACATCTCCCCGACTTTGGAACCGGGAA
>JBEBVI010000049.1:0-16369 GCA_040392805.1 Taibaiella helva | reverse complement strand
CCTCAACAACATGTTTCGAGAGCCTCAACAACATGTTTCGAGAGCCTCAACAACACGTCTCGAGAGCCTGAACATTCGGGGCTTTCTTATGGAGTACAATTTCTGTTTTCTCTTTTCATTTGCCGCTTTCGCCCGGGCAGGAAGGGGTAATGACGGCAGGCGGATTTGTACGGTATGTTGTATAAAAAGCGTATTACCTGTATTCCGTCCTGAAGAGCAGGAATAGTAACATACCTCATTTACTTTACCCCATTTAATACAGACGCGCAGCCGTATATGACGTATGGTATACCGGTAATAGCACGATACCCTGTATACTCCCGTGATGTAAAAGGACGCTGGTACAGTTATCCGGTCTTCCGGAACAGGAAGGATGAGGAAAGAGGAGGTAGCACCAAGGTATACAACAAAGACTTCAGCGTATTCCAGCTTCGTATTTTGATTATTGTGTAGTACATCACCATACAAGGGACCGGGAACAATGTACTTTGAACCTTCACCGGGATAAACATGCAGGACAAAGCCGATACTTCGGCACCATGCGCTCTGCCACCCACCGCCATTCGCAGACAATATATGACAGCCAATGCCATCTGGCGCCATTATTAGGCAAAGGGTTGCCGCCACTACTACATTTGTTTCAGCAATGGCGGTACCCCAGGCTGTATTTTTTAACGCAAAAAGAAAAATTATGGACATTAAAAGATTTGCCCTCGGCGGGTTTAAAAGCCATAAAGACGATGAGTTGCTCGTCCGGGCCACAACAGTAGTGCAGGCCATGAGCAATAACCCATTTTTCCCAACTCCGGAACCGGCGCTGGCCACAGTGGCTCCCTTGCTGGACGACTTCCAGGAAAAACTGGGTATTTGCCGGCGTAAGGGCAACCCCCAGGAAACCGCATCTAAAAATGCAAGTCGCGAAGTATTGTGTAAAGCCCTAAAGCAACTGGCCTTTTATGTGAGTCAGGTAGCCAATGGCGACCTTCCCGTTTTGTTGAGCTCGGGCTTTGTACTATCCAGCTATCCGCGTAGCGGCAATGTACCTGATACCATCAGGGGCGTATTACTGCGCGATGCCCGCCAGAGCGGACAAATGCGGCTGGACTTTCATAAACAAAGCCAGGTGCTGCTCTACGAGTACCGCTATGCCCGGGAAGAGGCTGAAGGCCTGCCACTGCAATGGCAGGAGCCGCTAAGCACTTCCTCTTCGCGTGGTAATATCATAGCGCCGGTAATACCTTATAGCCGCTATTGGGTGCAGGTAAGGGCAATAAATACTTATGGCAAGTCCGACTGGTGTGAGGCGGTATCTCATTTCGTACGCTAAAGCTTTACCTGAAGCCGGGCGGGCATAGATCACCACGGCTTCAGGTACTCTATTTTTTTCATCAAAAAACAATTCTTATGTCTTTTACACTCCCCTTATTCTGTCCGGGCACATACACGGCACCGTTGCCCCGCTACACCGGCAGCCTGCATATACCGGCCAGCCTGATGGCCCTACTGCTGCTCTTCCTTTTTTGCGGCTCTCTTTTACGCCGGTTTGACCCGGTCTCTGCCGTAGCAGCCCCCGGCATACGGAGTCTGCTGATTTTCAACCTGCTGGTCGTATTTGTATTTGCAGCAGTCAGCAGGAGCCTGCTATATCTGCTACTGCCCGGGCTACGACTATACGGCCGCAAGCAGTTCTACCGGGATTTTGACGCACTGCTACCAGTGTATAAGACAGGGATATACCTCTGCTGCTACTTCCTGTTATTACTTGTTTTTACGGGTTACCTGCTGGCCATCATGTAAAGGCAATTTCAGCAGGATAATATATAAGTAATTCCGTCGGCATTACTTAGATGAAAACCAATGCAGAAAACTATCCAAACAGAAAGTATAATGGATCAACTCACCTGTACCACTACTTTTTTATTACGGCATAATCCTATCTGAAATTTATACCTTGCCTTTCAGACACCTATATTCCTCACCGGGTAGTTGGGTGCATCGGATTGCCATATACGCATTATTCAAATGAGGCAGTCCCCAAACGATTGCCAAACTTATTTCACCCAATTGAACGAAGACAACCAGGAAACAAAGATGGATCTTACTTAGGACATCTGACTTGCAATATTCTATTTTAGCCGCCGTAGCAGCAAGGGGCATCTCACATTATTGCCAACAACAGGCGTATTACTGTGAACAAAAATTCCTTTTAATCGTTATTTTTACCCACCAACATTCTACTGGCATCTTTTTTGCAGGAGAATTAGCTGGTTACATAAATTTATTTACTTAACATTAAAAAAAGCATTATGAACTTAAAACAAATCGGCCTGACACTTATCATTACAGCAGGTTTATCATGGGGGTTGACCTCATGCACATCACAGGCAAAAAAAGATGCGGAGGCCAAAGCTAAAATCGAAGCATTGCTTCCCGGAGTAACGGCAGATGTTAAAGACGGTGTAGCATCACTCAGCGGTGAACTGACGGATGAGCATGCCAAAGAGGCCGCTACAGAAACAGCTCAGGGCGTAGCCGGGGTTTCTTCCGTAATCAACAATACGACCGTTATACCACCCTTACCGGCAGTAACGATCAACCCAGATGAAGAACTGACCAGGGCGGCACAAGCAGCAGTGGAAGTGTACCCGGGCGTATCTGTTAATGTAGCAGACGGCGTGATCAGTCTGAGCGGTACCATCAGCAAGGCAGACTGGATGAAGCTGAAACCGGCTTTAGATGCGCTGCATCCTAAAAAAGTAGAAAATAACCTTACTGTAAAATAATTTTCTCTTATCTGTAAAAAATATTAAAATGGCATTACAAGATAAATATGCGGAACTGATACAAGCTGCCCATACAAACGGGGCTTCCAACCTTATGGTCCGCGAACAGGATAACGTACTATACATAGATGGCGAAGTAGCCACCGGGGAAGCTAAAGACAAGCTTTGGAATGTGTACGATAAAATAGACCCGGATTTCCGCTCCGGCGATGTGGTCATGAATATTAATGTGTCGCCCGGCGCCGCCAATACCCGGCTGAAGGTGACTACACAAAGTTCCAACCTGAATGTACGTAAAGGGCCGGGCACCGATCAGCCCATCATAGGCAAAGCAGCCCACGATGCGGAAGTAACTTTATTAAGCAAATATAATGATGCCTGGTACCTGATCAGAACGGCAGATGGTGTAGAAGGCTATTCTTCTACAGATTATCTTACTACGATATAGGAGTGTAATATCAAGCTTAAAAAGCAGCAGGGATATATCGCCCTGCTGCTTTTTTGTTACCTACATAACCGTGAACAAGGTAGACAATCAGGGCTTTCCGTGGAGTGGAGTATGGTAGGGCCATGATTTTAACCTGCCTCCTTTATGTTGAAACTTTTTCTGCTTAACAACCCTACTTAATTATACTTCTTGCCTGATGGTTTTGTGCAACTCTGTTTAGCCTCCTTAACAGGTGTGTTTAAAGAGCAGCCGGACCAGACTCTTTTAGAGACTCTCAAACAAGCAATGAAAAATAATGATAATGATTACATATTTTTACCCCATATTCTAAGATATTGATACTACCAAATTATAGTCAAAAAATATTTTTTTCAGGCTACATTTCCGTAGTTTTCCACATATTTTTCCTGTCTTTTTACCACAGAAAACATCCTTAAAATTAACTTGAACCGGACATTATTTCGTACAGTACGATATGGCTTATTGGCCAGTTTTCTTTCTGCATATTCCCTAAGTTCTTTATCCCAAACCATAACGCTTCCTGCAGCCTGGGTAAGCAGTATAATCGGGACAACATAATGCAACATTGGCCCGGAAAGTTTATTAGTCCAGGACTATAGTATCATTATGCTCCATTCTAAGCAGACGCACCTCCGGTAATAGGGGGCGTTCCCCATAATAGTTATAGGCCGGGTTGGCCGTATTCCGTATAGATGGACCGGGGACCGGCTTTATATTATTGCCGGGGGCAGTTTCTCCGTATTCGGCCAAAGCCTGTGCCTCCGTAACACCTGTGGAGCAGGCACCGCACAGAAACATAACCGATAAATATAAAAAAAATGCAATCAGCATTCTTATTCTTGTTTTGTCTAACCACATAGTAGCCTCCCCTTGTTATCATTCATGATTTACCGGATCAGGGTGACATTACCCCGGTAATATTCTGTGCTTCCACTGGCCAGCATCAGTTTAATTATATAGATATAGGTACCCTGGGGCTGTTCTTTCCCCAGATACTTTCCATCCCAGCCTGCACCCTCCGGCGAGTGGGTTTCAAAAATCACCTGCCCGTAGCGATTCAATACCTGCATATGTAGCCCGCTGATACCGCTGCCGAGGCGTTGACGCGGGAAAAAATAATCATTATAACCGTCGCCGTCAGGGTGGAAAGCATTAGGAATATCCAGGTAACAGTCTTTATGCACAATAATAGCCTCTGTTGCCCGGCAACCTGAAGGATTGGCAACTACCGTTAAACGATAAGTACCCGGTTGCCTGACCTGTATAAAAGAAGTGGTATCACCGGTGTTCCAAAGATAGCGCTGCCCTGCTGATGTAGTTTCATGTCGATTGTGCAGGTTCAATACTTTATCGCCCGGGCACAGCCCGCCATCTGCCCCCAGGTCAACCACGGGCAGTGCCGAAACCTGAAGCCATCTCTGGTATATCGTATCCGGGCAGGCACGAAACGAGGTTGTCAGCGTAACAGGGAAGCGTCCCGCCGGCTCATAGGCATGTACAATCTCTTTTTCCGGCATACGGTATTCCGCAGAGCCGTCACCCCATTGCCAATACATTTCCATCATGGTAACATTTCTTTTGCCAGGTTGTACATCTATGCTTTCGCCCTGGCAGATACTATCCCGTGAAAGTATAAAAGACACCTGCTCCCGGGGGTCAACGATGATCTGCCGGTATGCGGTATCGGAACAGGATGCATTCAGATAACCTACCAGTTGCACGGTGTAGCTACCAGTATCCGTATACCGGTACCCGGGCTGCCGCTCTGCCGAAATTGCTCCGTTACCCATAGACCAGTGGAAATCATGGAAAAGGGCATGTGACGTATTTCTAAAAGTAACCGGAGCATCACTGCAGACGAAGGTATCCACAGTAAAAGATACCCGGTAAGGCTCGGTGGGATATTTAACGATAAAAGAGTCGACATACAGGGCACAGGCAGTATCATCACGGTATTGCAGCACGTACAGACCTGGCTGATATACATACCGCTCCCGGCCGGAAACACCATCGTCCCACTGATACGTTACGGGCAGATCCATACCTGTCTGCAGCAATAGCGTATCCTGCCAGCAAAGGCCCTCTTTCTGTATCCGTGTACTATAGTACCTGTTTCTTCGTAGTACGACATGGAAAGAATCGGTATAGCGGATACAGCCGGAAGAAAAATCATAGTACTTTACCCGGTAAGTACCCGACTCCCGTATCAGACGAACGGTATCCGTACTGCCATCATCCCACACATAGTCCCGAAGCCCGGTCTGCGTGGGATGTAACAAGGCCTCTTCAACGCAGTTGAAGGTATCGTAACGAAGCGTATACCGCTGTTCGTAATGCAACAAAGCATTACTATTAGGCAAACCCCAGCCGGAGGAGGTACCGTCAGCCAATTGTAAGCCGCGGTCCTCAAAACGACAGGCTCTGCCGGCACGGTCCGGTTCATGAATCACACTCATGGTCGCGGTATACAGCTTACCATCCGGAGCCCGCTTAATAGCCGCGTTCCGGAAACGGGTTTCCGACAACTTCAATTTAGAGTTACGTATATCAGCCGTATTGCCCGCGGCCAGGTCGAACTGGTAAAAAAAAGGGACGTCATTGGCATAGAGCTTGGTATTGTCCGGTGAAAAAGCAACACCATAATACCCCCCGGGAGAAACACCCAATGGAAAATCATCAACGATGACCGGCCGGTTCAGGATACCCGTTGCCGGATCGAAATCGTACACTACCAGGTTACCCTGCGCTACTGCAATGCGCCTGCGGTTGGTTGCTATATCCATGCAGCCGATACCGCCATTCAGAGCTCCACCGCCCCGTATACGCTCCGAGATGACCGGCTTACGCGAAATACCCTTGTGGTCGATACGAAAGGATTTGACCTCATCTTTAGCCCGCGATAATACAACCAGCCATAAACCGCAATCATCGCCCGATACGCCGCTCATATGCTCGGTGAGCATCGAATCGAGCAAGATACCTTTTTCTTCCGCTACCACATCACCCAGGCCATTATCCAAAGCCATATCCACTACGCTATAATAGAGGCGGCCGAAGTAATAGCCGTTCTCAAAACTACCGAGCGAAAATATATAATACCGGTCAGGCTCATCCGGCAATGCAGCGATAAGCGTGCCCTGCGAAGAACTGGTAAAATAGCCACCGGTGGTAGCAGGCAGGTTCTGGCCCCGGGGCATGGGCTTATGCTCCCGGTTCCATACCGTATACCCGTTGGTATAAAACAATAATTCACCACGGGTATTGCAAACGGAAGCACAGCCTTCGCCGGCACCAATACCGGTAACAATAGCCCGGGGCGGATCGGTATTAAAATCGATACCGGCATTGGATCCAAAAGCCCAAACCTTATCATATTGAGCATAAATGGACATAAGGGGCCCTAAGAACAGGCCTAAGAATCCGATATATCTACAGAGCATCCTTAAAGGGATTAATACTTAACAAAATTTTGTACCAGGCGGCCGCCGGACATTCCGCTGAAAGACAAGACATACAAGCCCCGTGACAGCCTGCTGATATCCAGCACGTCCATATCCCGCAGCCAGGCCCCCCGCTGCACAACTCTTCCGGAAAGATCAGTAATGGTATACTGTAAGGAGGGGGCGCCAGGCGGCAGATCCCGGACAAATAGGCGATCCCGGCAGGGATTGGGATACATACGGAAACCGCTTACAGCGCCGGTGCGGCTGATATTGGTTGCCGGCACCAGTCTTGTTTTGCTACCGTTAATATAACGGTAGCGGCTGCCTTCCTTCTTCCAGATAATATTATAGATTACCAGCTTCTGGCTATCCCAATCTTTGCCTTCCAGCGAAAAGGAATAATCATAGCTGAACAGGGCATCCTGTTCCACAGAGTCGGCCACCATTAGCCGACCCCAGTCCAGGGAATCGAGTGTACCACGTAAAACGCCTTTATGGGCTACCCGGCCGCTTTGCTGGTTCTGGTAATTAACAGCCCCATCCTCTATAATATAGCTGGCCAAATAATATGTCCCTACCGCCTTTTCAAAAAAACGGACATTAGTCTTTACCCTCAGCTCTTCCTGCTCCAGCGCTAACTGGCTGGCCGCATTGACCACAACCTCCCGCTGTACAAAAGCATCGATAGAATCGTAACACTCCTGTTTCAAACCGCTAATATCCAGACCATTTACCTGGTACTTATCGGTGAGGTTGATACCGTTTACCCCAAAGGAAGGCCAACTGCTATGGCGAAAGTTAAAGCCCAGGGTTACCGCAGTACTGTTGTAAAAAGCCCGGTTGTTCATATCCGCCTGGCTGCTGTTGAAGATAGCCATATAAAGCTGGTCGTTGGCCCGGTTTTCCTGTACTTCGTTAGCTACTTCCCAGCCCCAGGCGCCGCAAGGAGCGCACCAGGTAGCGGTTATTTTATAAAAAAGCGCTGTATTCTTCCTTTCCGGCTCCCGGGCAGCTAAAGTATAAATGCCGAATACAAGGCTGATGCATAATATAAAAGATCTGATTAACATAAGAATCAATTTATTAAGTAAAATAAGTAAGCATACTATCCTTTTCAGGGATAGTATGCCGTTTAAGAAAAGTAGAACAGCTATTGCTTTACCACTTTCCAATAACCTAATACCACCCCTTCGGTATCAGATATCACTAATTGGTATACACCCGGTGCAATAGCGCTGATATCCAGCTTGTCTCCCCCGGTACGGCCGATAACCATACGGCCAGACATATCGACCAGGTGAAAGTTCAGTGCGACATGGGATTGAATATAAACAATATCCTGTGCAGGATTGGGATAAACAGCCACTTTCATTCCGGATATACTGCTGATATAGGTCAGGTTGCTGATTTTATACACGTTCGAGGTATCCCTGCAGCCATTTTCATCACTGGCCACCACGCGATAATTCCCATTCTGCTGTGCTACATGGTAACGGCCTGTGGCGCCTAGGATAATCTCATCTTCGTATAGCCATTGGTAACCCGCAAACCGCTGCACCGTACCCAGAGTGTCGATATTGATATTAACCAATACTTCAAAACCATCGGAAGTGATGCGGAAGGTATCAGTATACAAATGAATACAGTTATTCTGAAGCACACTGTAACTTACCCAGTAAGTGCCCGGCTGCTGCACCTTAATTGTTTCTGTGGTAGCGCCATTGCTCCATTTGTATGTGGAAGCCCGGGCAAACCGGGGATGCAACTCTTGTTCTTCACAGGTATTCCATTCCTCCACAAAGGTGTTTTCTGTATATAACGGATAGACGACATCATTTACAGTATTGCCACCGTTTGGCTTGTCGATGGGTAAACTGAAATAATCCAGTTGAAAATCACAGTCAGCTCCCGACTTATTGGGATTATTGACACTTCCTATTTTGGGCTGAAAACCCCATATGGCGAATATGGTATCTCTATAAGATTTTAACGATAGCGAATTAACTCCAAAACAAGCACCACTCGTAAAGAATGCAACAAAAGAGTCAACTATAAACCTGGAACTGGCTATAGAAGCCGAGTCATACTTTTCTATATCAAATTGGTACAAGTATACCTCTGATGTAGCATAATTAGCGCTAACAGTATATAATTTCTTGTTATCAGGAGAAAAGGCTGCGCTGGCAATGTTAAAATAGTCTGTAAGAAGAGCGCTAGGATTAAAGTTATTTCTTTTGATATAAAAATCAAAAAATATAGTGTTAGAAACAACACCTGTACCAGGGTCAAAACGGGCTAATTCAGAGTTCTTATGCGGAAAAACCGGAGATTCCACACTATATCCCATCATCTTCAAATTCATTCCCTGCAACGACAAGGATCTATTACCTAAGAGTATATGAGACCGGTCTGGTGATACCGTAAACTTTGGACCGCCTCCAAATGCGTCTGGGATGACATCAGCTCTGATATCCAATAAAGAAGGGGATATGACTGGAACGGTATCGAGGCCTGTCTCGGTAATATGAAAGGCGTAATAAAAAGCATCTTGACCATTAGGATTAGTGGGATCTAAAATTTCAATGCCCATAGCTATAGTAGAATCCAAAGTATGCACATTGTTTTTATATCCGTAAGCAAGCAACCAGATATCACAATTATCGCCTGGAATAGCAGTAAGACAAGGCATAAAGTGAATAAAATCCCAATAAGCCTGCTTGTTACTATCTACTGTATAAGCCCCTTCGGGATAAACGTTGCTCTCTAACACGGAAATATTCTTTTTTCCTGGTATCACTCCCCCCTTGCCCCCATCCAAATTCATGTCTACAATACTGTAGTAAATAGTACCCACATTATAGGGGCTTTGTGTATACTCTATTGTAAAGACATAATATTTTGCAGAATCTCCGGGAAATGGAACAATTAGAGTACCCTGATCACGTGTCGGGTTATGGTTTTTCCATTCCCTATTGTTTCCAAGCCATCTTATATTGTTTACAGGCCATCTTAGGCTATCAGGCCATCTTAGACTATCTCCATTCCACATTATGTTATGATCCTGATTCCATATTTTTCCGCCATTTGTGTAAAAAAGCAGCTTACCCGTACGAGGATGCGCAACAGAAACAGCGCCCGTCTCATCAAGAACGTTATAACCGTTAAAGCCCAGGTTCATATTGCTTACGTCCCAGGAACTCAATGCAGTAGAATCATACACCGGCTTTCCTCCCGACCAATCCAGGCCAATGTGATTATAATAGGCCCAATAGCCATTGGCATTTAAAAATTCCGGCAACTGGTTATACCGGAGGGCCTGGCCAAAGGCTCTTCCCCCCATGAACAATACCAGGAAAGCAAACATGTAATGTAACTTTTTCATCAATAAAATTTTAAAAAGTGTTGAAAATTATTTTCTTCAGACCGCAACCGGTAAGCCCAAATATATCCTGGCCGTCGAAGATTGCTAATCATTACACAAATTGAAGCAATATTACCATACCAGGGATCATGTGAAAGTCAGATAATACTTTCTATAATATCTATCTTCCTAATTTAATCTATCAATGATGTATCTTTATGCTGTAATGCCTATATTTAGTCTATGCAAAATAAATATGTTTCCTGTCTTGCCGGGATAGGCCTGCTGTTGCAACTGTATGTCTCCGGCTACGCACAACCGGAGCAGGGCATAAGTATCAGCAGTTTTGACACGGCAGGCCTGATGCAGGATATAGACCGGGCCAGGACACTCCGGGTAATACCCGGCAAGGCAGCAGAAGCCAAAACGATACTGTATAAGACACTGGAAAGGAGCCGGATCAGCGGTTATGGCCGCGCAGAAAGAAATGCCCTGCTGATGCTGGTACAGATCTGTTACTCAGAAGGGGACTATAACCAGGCGCTGCAATTGACTGATGCCCTGGAGAAAGCATCGCCTGTAACGAACCAGGATGGCCGCCTATATGCGCATTACTTCCGTGCGCTGGCCTTTCATATGTCCGGCAGGCATAAGGAAGCCTTTAAATCTTATACGGAAACGCTTAGGTTCCACATGCTGGCACCCGCTATGAAAGCAGATATACTGAACAACATGGCGGATATATTATTCCAGCAAAACCAGGATGCAAAAGCCAGGCATTATTTTGAAGAGGCTATTGCCCTGGCCAAACAACGTAAAGACTATGCCATGCTGGTCACCGGGTACACGAATATCTCCAGGATACCTGCCCGCAATAATGATTATGCTGCCGCGAAAGCTTATTTAGACAGTAGTATCGCCATTGTCCGGCAGCACCCTGTTGCTGCTCACCTGGTTATGACCGTATACCTGAGGCAGGCCGATTTTTTTAACCGCTTTGATATGCCCGACAGCGCATTGGCGGCAGCAAAACAGGCCCGGAAATATCACACTGCCCGGAAGGAGGGTAAAAGATCTACGGGACACCAGATACCTATGTTCGCAGGTGATGCTTACCTGTTGAAAGGCGATTACAAAAAAGCGGAACAAGCATTTATGACAGCACTGGATGAGATAGATTCGGTGCACAACAAAACGGACCTGCTCTATACCCTGCATAAGCTCAGCAATATATTTGAGAAAACCAACCAATACCGGAAAGCCTATTATGCCCACCTGAATTCGCACAATATTGTAGAAGAGGTAAAGAGCAACGAAAAATTATTGAAAATACAAGAACTGGAAGCACGCTACAGCACTTCGGAAAAAGATAAAGAAATAGCCCGGAAGAACCTGCGCCTCAGCCAATCGCAGAAAAGCATTGCACAGAAAAATCTGCTCATTATATCTATATCTGCCTGCGCCGTTATCCTGCTGTTACTAAGCATCGGCATATACCTGGCCTACCGTCGCCGGCAAAAAATAATGCATGAACAGATGAAAACAGAAGTATTGAAGGGCATTATGCAGGGAGAAGAAAAGGAAAGAAGAAGACTGGCGGGCGAATTGCATGATGGTATCGGGGGCATGATCGCTGCCATCAAAATGAATATGTCTGCCCTGAACGCTGTAGCATTGCCATCGGATGTACATAAAAAGCTGGAAGATATCCATATCATGCTGGAAGATACCCATACCGAAGTAAGAACCTCGGCGCACAACCTGATGCCTGATGTGCTGAACCGGTATCATTTGCAGGATGCACTGGTGCAGCTGATCGACAAGCTGAACAAAGTTTCTGCCGCCACTATCCACCTGCATACGCCTTACCCATTGACGCCCTTGGGTAAAACAGCCGAATTGTTGTTGTACCGTATATTGCAGGAAGCATTACAGAACGCATTAAAACACGCGGAAGCTACCCTCATAGAGATTCAACTACTGGAGTATAACGGATACCTGACCATAACCATTGAAGATAACGGGAAAGGTATGCCCGACCAGTTGCAAGCACCCGGAGGCATCGGGTTCAAAAATATCTCGTGGAGGATACAATCGCTCAAAGGCACACTGGGGGTAGAATCGCGCCCCGGCGCCTATACCATAGTACGTATTGTATTGGAGTTACAAAAACTCCTGTTCCTTAAGGAAGAATAAACATAATTTCATACATGAATGGAACAATATCCGTCAACTTTATTAACTTGTACATATGAGCAGGATAAAAACAGCTATTGTAGATGATCATCCCATGATTACAGAGGGTTTAATGCGTATACTTGCCAAATATGAACATATTGACCTGGTTGGCGTCTGTCACAATGCGGAGCAACTATTCGACCTGCTCCGTCAAAGCAAGGTAGATGTTTTATTGCTGGATATACAACTACCCGACCAGACAGGGGATAGCATTGTCCCCCGACTTTCCGAAGAGCATCCGCAGATGAAAATTATTGTCATTACTAATTTTGACAGCACCCTCTATGCTGTTAAAATGTCCTACCTGGGTGTTTCCGGTTATTTGCTGAAAACAGCCGGTGAAACAGCTATTATCGAGGCTATAGATACGGCTTACAAAGGCGGGACCTATTATGATAAAAAAATGGAAGAAGAGGTAAAAGCCTATCCTATTAAATCCAAAAAAATATTAGTGAGCAAGACTATACTTACAGAAAGGGAAAAAGAAGTACTGCAACTCATTACTGAAGGTTATACCGATCAGATGATAGCCGATACGCTCTTCCTGGGATTAGGCACGATCAAACATTACCGGACCACTCTTTTATTAAAACTGGAAGCCAGTAATACCGCTGCACTCGTAGCCAAAGCCCTGAAACTGGGATTAGCATATTGATCCGCCGCACACCTGACAAAACATCCGCCGGGTATAGCCTTTTCCGGCCCAATGACGGCAATCCGGATATACACCGGCTTAAATTTTACTACCCCGTTACCCGGGCTTATCTTATTTTTGTTTTTTACTGAAATAAGGTATGATCAAAAACGAAGCTCAATTCCAGGAACGCTACCAGAAACTAAATGAAAAACAAAAAGAGGCAGTAGATACCCTGCAAGGTCCGGTAATGGTTATTGCCGGTCCCGGAACAGGTAAAACGGAGATTCTTTCCATGCGTATAGCACAGCTCCTGAGAAGCGATGCGCAGGTAAAGCCTAATGAAATACTGTGTCTTACCTATACCGACGAAGGTAGTGTGGCCATGCGGAAACGTTTACTACAGATCATCGGGGAAGACGCCCACAGGGTGTATATATATACCTTCCATGCATTTTGCAACAATATCATTCAAAATAATGCAGAATATTTCGGCTTACGCGAAGTACAGCCGGTCACCGACCTGGAACGTACCGCAATACTGCATTCCCTGCTGGAAGACCTGCCGGAAGGAAACGTACTGAGAAAACTAAAAGGGCAGATATTTTTCGACGCACGTAACCTGTACCGCTTATTTGAGCTGATGAAAACGGAAAGCTGGACAGTGGAAGACATCCGCCAGGCCGTACAGGCACACCTGGAAGCCCTGCCGGAAAACCCGGAATACATCTACCAGAGGAACGGAAAAGACTTTAAAAAAGGTGACCTGAAGCAGAGTAAAATAGATGAGGAAACACGCCGTATGCAGCGTACCCTGGCAGCCGCAGAACTGTTTCCCGAATATCAGCAACGGATGCAGGCTATGGGTCGCTACGACTTCAGCGATATGATACTCTGGGTATTGAATGCCTTTAAGCAGAACGAAGATTTCCTGCGTAATTACCAGGAAAGGTTCCAGTATGTACTGGTAGACGAATTCCAGGATACCAGCGGTGCACAGAGCGACCTGCTGCATACGCTGATGGATTTCTGGGAGACACCTAACTTATTTATAGTAGGTGATGATGACCAGAGCATATTTGAGTTCCAGGGGGCAAGGCTGAAAAACATTGTTGATTTCCACACGAAGTATTCAAATGTAGCGCCACCGGCCGAAAGCATTAAACTGATCGTCCTTAAAGAGAATTACAGGAGCTCGCAGCAAATACTCGACATAGCAACGAAACTGATCGACCACAACCGGCAAAGGCTGATCCGAAAGCTGGAGCATTTGCAACTGGATAAGCACATCCTGTCCGCCAACAAGCGCTTTCAGGCTGAAGAGCCGGTAGCGCCGGTTACCAAAGCCTATTTCAATATCCTGCATGAAGAGGCAGACATTGTCCGGCAGATAGAACAGCTACAGGAAAAAGGAGTAGCGCTCCATAATGTAGCGGTACTGTATGCACAACACAAACAGGCAGCCAATATCATTTCACTGCTGGAACACAAAGGCATTCCCTATTGGGTAAAAAACCCGGAAAATATCCTGGATCTCCCGTTCATACAGCAGATCATTAATATGCTCCGTTATATAGAAGCCGAGCTGCATAAGCCGTTAAGCGGAGAAGCGCTGTTGTTCCAGATCATGCATGTACCTTTCTTAGGTATATCTCCTGCGGATGCTGCTGAGCTGGCCTTATGGCTGCAACATAAAGACAGCCGCCACAAAAATCTTCGCTTTGCCTTATCGGATGGGCTGGCCCTGGCCGGGTTGGGATTGGAAAGTGTGCAACAAATGCAACAGTTAGGTCATTGCATTGACGACCTGTTGCGTAACGCCCGTATACTGACTATGCCCATGCTGCTGGAAAAGCTGATCTACCAGACCCATATAGGCGCTTACTGTATGAGCAGTAACGACCAGGTATGGCTGATGCAGGTATTACATACCTTCTTCAGCTTTGTGATCGATGAAAGCAGCCGGCAGCCCAGGTTAACGCTGAGCGGATTCCTTAAAATGATTGATGATATGACGATGGAAAATATCGCCATACCTATACAAAAAGTAGTGCGCCAGGAAAACGGCGTTCGCTTTTATACAGCCTTCGGCGCTAAAGGTCATGAATTTGAATATGTATTCCTGGTAGGCTGTACCAAAAAATACTGGGAAGAAAAGAAAAGCAATAACAGCGGGTTTACACTACCCGCCGACCTTACCCAATCTGAAAATACAGAAGAGGCCAGCGATACGGAAGAAGTAATGAGACGTGTTTTTTATGTAGCCGTCACCCGGGCTAAAAAATACCTGCAGGTAAGTTATGCATTAAGGGATAATGCCGGCAAAGACCTGGAAGCATCCCGTTTCGTATCGGAAATAAACCCCGAAGCCCAACTGGATGCCGAACAACATATAGCCGCACTTGACAATGCCAGCCTGATGAAGCATATAGAATGGGCAGTGAAACCCAGTCCGCCGGTCAATATTCAACTGGTAAGGAAAGAGCTGCTGGATAGAAGACTGGAAACGTTTGCGCTCAGCGCTTCTACCCTGAACAGCTATTTAAAATGCCCGGTATCCTTCTACTACGAGCAGATCCTGCGTGTGCCGACAGCAAAAAGTGACGCACTTGCCTTTGGTATTGCCATACACTACGCCCTGGAAAAATTATTTAAAAAAATGCAGGAGCACCCGGAAAAACACTTCCCGGTGAAAGAAGAGCTGATCAGCGATTTTGAGAAAATGATGTGGCGGGAACAGGATGCCTTCACCGAGTTACAGTACAAACGCCGGAGAGAGCTGGGGGCCAATATCCTGGGCGAATACTACGATCAGTATATAGACAGCTTTAACAAAGTGGTTTCCGTAGAGCGAAACTTTAATAACATACAGGTAGCCGGTGTCCCGATAAAAGGGAAGATAGATAAAATAGAATTTGACGGCTCCGACTGTAGTGTGATCGACTATAAAACGGGCAACCCCGAATACAGCCAGAAAAAAGAATTGTTGCCACCCAACGATAAAGCGCCCGACGGCGGCAACTACTGGCGGCAGATGGTATTTTATAAGATCCTGCTGGAAGCCTCGCCCGAAGCACGACTGAAAGGCTGGAAGATGAAGGAAGGTATATTTGACTATATCGAAAAAGAGGGTAAAAGAAATGAATACATCAGACACATTGTTCCGATCACACCGGACGATGTAGCCATTGTGAAAACCCAGATCAAAGATACCTATACACGCATCATGAACCACGAGTTTGACAAAGGTTGTGAAAAAGAAGACTGCACCTGGTGCAATTTTGTACGCACAAACGAGCTGGCGTTGCCTTTACCTCTGACGGAGGAGATCTAATTTCAATGGTTAATGATAAATTCTAACAGAGCAACCTATCATTCTCATAATAGAACATTCGTAATGGAATAACCTTTAGCTTTAATTTCTTACCACACGTTCTACTT
>JBEBVI010000048.1:0-16438 GCA_040392805.1 Taibaiella helva | reverse complement strand
TACCCCGCCGGCATCCGTTATATCATGGCTAAAGAAGCAATAGTGGAAACAAAAGCGCAGCCAACATGGGCCGGTTTTATGAACCAGCGCATCCGGTGGTCTTCCAAAGCAGATAAGTACGATGATAAGAAGCTGACCTGGATTTTAAGTATTGTTTACACGTTCAATCTCCATTTTATATCATTATTATTTTTTGTTTTTGTGCAACCGACGTATGGTTTTTTATTTTTAGGTATAATTTTTGTTAAGATATTGACTGAGCTGCTGTTTCTAATCCCGGTAGCCGGATTTTTTAATAAACTGAACGAATTGATCTATTTTCCGTTATTACAGCCATTGCATATAGTGTATATAGTAATGGCGGGATTTTTAGGTAAATTTGGAAGCTATAAATGGAAAGGAAGAAGTGTACGCTAATTCCGGCCATGAACTGTGCCAGAAATGGCATATTTAAAATTTAAACAGATTTTATGCGCAAGGTTATTTTCTTCGTTGCCCTTATCCTTCTACTTTCCGGAACCGGGTATATTTACTGGCAGTACTATTATATATACGAATCAGGGAAGAAAGAAGGTATCTTATACAGTTTTTCCCTGAAAGGAAGCGTCTTTAAAACACATGAAGGCGTCATACTGCAGCCTGGATTAAGACCGGCACGTACAGGTGGCCTGAATACAAATGAATTTCACTTCTCCGTTACCGACGATGCTATTGCCGATTCCCTGGATAAATGCAGCGGACTGCAGGTCGAGCTCCACTACAACAGGTACCGGAAATCGTTGCCCTGGAGAGGTGAGAACTATAATAATGACAATAAAGACCGGGGCCAGTATATTGTAGACCGGATTGAATCCGTAAAACAGCCCGATAACGTTTACAATGCACTACAGCCCTAAGCTGTAATACTTATCCTTCCCCATCCTCCGGATCTGAAAGCCTCAATTTAAAAACGAGCTCCGTATCTTTGTGCCTGTAACAAAGCTCCGTCTGACCGGATAGAGCTGCCCACAACAAGAAGAATGGAAAAGCTATTTACTGCCTTCAGGCCGGCAAACGAACAAGAGTGGATGGACAGACTGGAAAAAGATCTGAAAGGCACAACATTTGATCAACTAAGCATTACAGACCGGAATGGCATTACCATACAGCCATTTTATGCCAAAGAGCGTCTTACCGGTTCTTATGAACCGGTATATAAGCAAAACGGCTGGGACATCTGCAGCCGGATAACGGTACAGGATGCCGGTACAGCCAATAAAGAAGCGCTCCATGAGCTGACCAATGGCGCATCCGGGCTGTTGTTTATCATACCAGAGGATACTAACCCGGAAATATTGCTCGAAGGTATCCAGCTGCAGTATATCTGTACCTGCTTCCGGATTTCCGCTACGGCTACAGCTTTCATAAATAAACTACGGGATTACCTGGCCAAAAATAATTTGTCCCGAAGCGATTTAAAATGCGATATTATTTATGACTGTATCGGTGGTTTTCTGAAAAAAGGCTATTGGAATACCGGTAAACAGGACGAGCTGGAAACCTGGCGCCAAATGGCTGCACATCAGGAAATCAGCTTAGGAACCGACAGTGAATGCTTTCAGAATGCGGGGACCAATGCTGTTTATGAAATAGCCTGTGCCCTGGCTCATCTGAACGAATACCTGCAATTATACCCCGCTAAGGATATCACCGGTATTAAACGGATATATGCGGCACTGGCAACAGATACGCGTTTCTTTGAGCAGGTGGCTAAGCTTCGTGCTTTCCGCAACCTGCTCAACCTGCTGTGCTCCGCTTATAGCATCAATCCCGAACTACACCTACACGTTTCAACCAGCAATATCTATCGTACTACATACGACAGCTACAACAACCTGCTGAGGGATACTCTTTCCGGGATGTCTGCCGTATTAGGCGGTTGCAACAGCCTGTATATTTACCCGTTTAATGACCGCAGTCAGCATGGTGACCCTTTGGGCAAACGGCTCAGCCGTAACCAGCAGCTGATCTTTAAGGAAGAAAGCTACTTAGATAAAGTGGCAGATGTTGCGGCCGGCTCTTATTATATAGAAACACTGACAGATGAAATAGGACAAAAGGCCTGGGCGCTTTTTAAAAGCATAGAAAAAGACGGAGGGCTGATCCGTATATACGAAAACGGCACTCTGCAACAACAGATCAACGAGCAGGCACAAAGCCTGATCAATGAATATAAAGAAGGGAAAAAAGTGCTGACCGGTGTAAACAAATTCCCAAATCCGAATGATCCTCCGGTAAAGAAAGTCCGTGAGGAGAATGGCCATTCGGGAATAAAGGCGATAAATCTCGAAGAAGAAATTATATAAGGAACAATGTCAAAATAACTTGCCCATTTTAAAACTTCGGAGATGTCTTCACGGAGCAAGCCCTGAGCATAGCCGCAGAGATCGACATGACGGTATTTACTTCGACACGGCTCAGTACAAGCGAGGAAGTTATTTTGATCATTATACCAAGTCACTTAGGTAACTGCTTTTTTAGAAGTATCTGTGTGAGGACTATATACGTTATTATAAAAACATAAAAATAATGCGCAAAGATTTTTCGCATATCCATTATAAAAGAGAAGCTGCTGCTACCGGAGCTGCCGATACGCACACTGGTGAGCACTGGGCTACTGCAGAAGGTATAGATGTAGCAACTTCGTTCAGCATTAAAGATATCAAGGAAGCTGAGCATACCGGTTTTGTTGCCGGTATAAGCCCATTCCTGAGGGGGCCTTACAGCAGTATGTATGTAAAGAACCCCTGGACAATACGCCAGTATGCGGGATTTAGTACGGCTGAGGAAAGTAATGCCTTTTACAGGCGTAATCTGGCTGCCGGTCAGAAGGGGCTTTCCGTGGCCTTCGACCTGGCCACGCACAGGGGCTATGACAGCGATCACGAAAGAGTAGTAGGTGATGTAGGAAAGGCCGGGGTAGCTATCGACTCGGTACTTGACATGAAAATACTCTTCGATCAGATACCGCTGGATCAGATGAGTGTATCGATGACCATGAACGGAGCCGTATTGCCGATACTTGCTTTTTATATCGTAGCTGCCGAAGAGCAGGGTATCCGTATGGAGCTTTTGAGCGGTACGATACAGAATGATATCCTGAAAGAGTTTATGGTGCGCAATACTTATGTATATCCACCGGAAGCCTCCATGCGGATTATTGCAGATATTTTTGAATTTACCTCAAAAAATATGCCTAAGTTCAACTCTATATCTATCAGCGGCTATCACATGCAGGAAGCCGGGGCTACGGCAGATATAGAGCTGGCTTATACGCTGGCTGACGGATTGGAATACCTGCGCACGGGTACCAAAGCAGGGCTCAAAATAGATGACTTCGCACCACGGCTTTCCTTTTTCTGGGCAATAGGCATGAATCACTTTATGGAGATGGCCAAAATGAGAGCGGGACGGATGTTGTGGGCGAAAATAGTCAGGCAGTTTGATCCGCAAAAAGAAAAAAGCATGGCGTTACGCACCCATTGCCAGACCAGCGGGTGGAGTCTTACAGAGCAGGATCCGTTCAACAATGTAACCCGAACCGCCATTGAAGCCCTGGCCGCAGCTATGGGTCATACCCAAAGTCTGCATACCAATGCCTTAGATGAAGCTATTGCCCTGCCTACCGACTTCAGTGCAAGAATTGCACGGAACACCCAGATCATATTGCAGCAGGAAACAGATATCTGCGCAACGGTAGATCCCTGGGGAGGTTCTTACTATCTGGAATACCTTACAGAACAAATTGCGCAAAAAGCCTGGAGCCTGATTGAAGAAATTGAACAGCTTGGCGGGATGGCCAAGGCTATTGAAACCGGCATTCCCAAAATGCGTATAGAGGAAGCTGCTGCACGGAAGCAGGCAAGAATCGACAGCGGTAAAGATGTGATCGTAGGTGTTAATAATTATACAAGTAGTGAAAAAGCAGAGATTGAGATATTAGATGTAGACAATGCCAGGGTCAGGACACAACAGCTGGAAAGGTTAAGACAACTGAAGGAGCAACGGGATGAGATACGTGTTCAGGAAACCTTAGCCGCATTGACTGAAGCTGCGAAGAGCAAAAGCGGAAATCTCTTAGCATTAGCCATAGATGCCGCAAGAGCAAGAGCTACCTTAGGAGAAATCTCCTTCGCCCTGGAAAAAACATTCGGACGTTTCCAGGCCCGTATCCAATCCATCTCCGGCGTGTACTCAAAAGAAATCAGTATGGATGAATCATTCTTAAGGGCCAGGAAGCTGGCAGATGAATTTGCAGATCAGGAAGGAAGACGCCCCCGCATTATGATTGCTAAAATGGGGCAGGACGGCCACGACAGGGGCGCCAAGGTAATAGCCACCAGCTTTGCCGACCTCGGTTTCGATGTGGATATCGGCCCTTTATTCCAAACTCCGAAGGAAGCAGCCAAACAAGCTGTAGAGAATGATGTGCATATCCTTGGGGTGTCCAGTCTTGCAGCAGGCCATAAGACACTGGTGCCGCAGGTCATAGAGGAGTTAAAACAATACGGCAGGAACGATATTATGGTTGTTGCAGGTGGTGTTATTCCCCAGCAGGATTATGATTTTCTATATAAAGCAGGTGTTTCTTTTATCTTCGGCCCCGGGACAATAATATCCAAAAGTGCTCAGGAGATTCTGCAAAAGCTATTAAGCCCTACTGATAACCGGAATGAGATTGTACAATAAATATTCATCACTCTAAATGCTGTTATAAATGAACTTTTATACCAGGAAGCTGATAAAACCGGAAGATCTTAATGCAGGCAATACTCTTTTCGGCGGCAGTTTACTGCGTTGGCTCGATGAGGAAGCAGCTATATATACGATCATACAGTTGGGTACCAACCGGTGCGTTACCAAGTTTATGTCGGAGATCAATTTCATCAGCTCCGCCAGGCAGGGAGATATCATTGAGTTAGGTATAAAGGCCATACATTTTGGCAGAACCTCTTTAACCTTAGCCTGCCAGGTACGCAATAAAATCACACACAAACTGATACTCACCATCGACAAAATGGTCTTTGTCAGCGTGGATGAAAACGGGGTCCCCACACCACACGGCAAAACGCAGATCACTTATACCGACGACCGGCTAAGGGAAGAATAAAATAAGGGAATAGCCATAAATATACGTCTACATACTTGAAATAAAGGGGCATGCAAAACAAACTGACGCCGGAGGCTTATAAAGCAGGTTTACTGGAAGGCAATATTACCATTCTGAGCCGGGCCATTACCCTTATAGAGTCTACTAAGAAAGAACACCAGGAGCTGGCCTTAGCGCTCATTGACAGCATACTGCCTTATACAGGGCGCTCTGTCCGGATCGGAATTACAGGCGTGCCCGGAGTAGGCAAAAGTACCTTTATCGAATCTCTGGGGATGCATCTTACCGGTCAGGAGCGTAAAGTTGCCGTATTAGCAATTGACCCTTCAAGCTCCAAAAGCAAAGGCAGCATACTTGGCGATAAAACACGTATGCCCAAGCTTTCCGTTCACAACAATGCCTTTATACGACCAACGGCCTCCAGCGGCAGCTTAGGTGGTGTTTCCTACAAAACCCGTGAAGCCACCCTCCTATGCGAAGCGGCAGGATTCAATACCATTATTATTGAAACTGTAGGTGTAGGCCAAAGCGAAACAGAGGTCAGCCATATAACCGACTTTTTTTTATTGCTTATGCTGGCAGGAGCCGGCGATGAATTACAGGGGATCAAAAGGGGGATTATGGAAATGGCTGACGGGCTGGTCATCACCAAAGCCGATGGTTCGAATGTGGATAAGGCCCGGCTCGCACGCACTGAATATGCCCGGGCTTTGCACTTTCTGCCTCCACAACCCGGCGGTTGGCAGCCGGAAGTAAAGATATGTTCCTCTTATGAAGAATATGGCATAAAAGAGGTGTGGGAAATGATAGAAAAATTTCTTCGTCACCAGTCGGCAAACGGGTATTTTGACCAAAAACGCAAGGAGCAAAATCAATTTGCCTTTCACCGGCTATTGGATGAGCAGCTGAAACAGATATTCTACGCTCAAAAGGGCTTCACAGACCAGCTGCAGCGGTTAGAGCAGGCCGTGCTTGAAAATAAGATCAGCCCTTACTCAGCAGTAATGAATATAACAGGCAATATGGTATAAAACCGTTTTTTCTCAAAAGCAAAGAAAGAATAAAACACAAACCACTGCTCTGCAAAGCTTTCAGTTTCGGCAGTATTATTATATCGCTTTCAGCGATCAGCGTGACATGAAAACAGAACGTAGTTTGCAGAACATCTTTAGCGATTAGGGGACAGTAGGACATTGTTGACATTTCACGCCTCGCCTGTCCACCGCCCCCGGAATAAAGGCGAAGTGCCCGCATGTATGGGTATGCTAACCGGTTGCTACAATTTAGCGCTGAAAGAGCCGTCCGTCACAGTCACCTGCTTGCCTTCCGTATTCTTTGCAGTAAAGCTAAAAGTTCCTTCTACCTTTCCGCCCTCTTCTTTACTGATGTTACAGGTTCCTTCACCCTGCCCCACCATAGTGCTGTATGTCTGATCAGAGCTCAGGCCTGCAGTCCAGCGGCCGTTACTGCCATTACCGGAAGTTGCCGGGCCACCCAAAGTATAGTTGCCTGGCCCGTTATAGTTCATTATAGTGACATTCAGCTGTTTGCCGGAGTTATCACTACCTGTTACCTGGAACGTGCCGCCTGACTTAACAGCCTGTACTGCGAGTGCCGCCTTCCAGGATGAACCGTCTATTTTTGCCTCCATGCTACCACTTGAAGGATTCAGCGGATTGGGTGTTTTATCTTTATCGCCACATGCAGAAAACATCAGTGCGCTAAGCGCCAGAACAGAGAAAAGCTGTTTCATATTGCAGTATATTTTGTTTTATGACTACAAAAGAACTTATAATACCATGATATTAAAATACCCTGTATACGGTATATTTTATAGCATAAAAAAAAATAAAATCATGCTCTGCGAAACTTATAGTTTCGCAGGCTTATTATATCGCTTTTAGCGAGCAGCGCGCATACTTTGTATGCGAACGTTTAGCTGTACGAGTTGAGTTATTGCATATCGCTGAAAGCGATATAATAGTGATGCGAAGCTAAAAGCTTCGCACAGCGCGGTTACACCTGCTTTCGTAAGCGCGCGACGGGTATATCAAGCTGTTCTCTATATTTGGCGACTGTACGCCTTGCGACATTGTAGCCTTTCTCAGCGAGTAACTCCATCAATCCTTCGTCGGATAATGGCTTTCTTTTATCCTCTTCATCAATAAGATCCATAAGGATCCGTTTTACTTCGCGGGTAGACACTTCTTCACCGCTATCGGTCACTATGGCCTCGGAAAAGAAAAACTTCAGGATGAAAGTGCCGTATTCCGTTTGCACATATTTGCTGTTGGCTACGCGGGAAACCGTGGAGATATCCATATTGATCTTATCTGCCACATCTTTTAGTATCATGGGCCTTAATGCCCCTTCATCACCCGTAAGGAAAAACGCTTCCTGGTATTTCATTATGGCATTCATGGTCACCAAAAGGGTATGCTGCCTTTGTTTTATAGCGTCAATAAACCACTTTGCCGAATCAATTTTTTGTTTGATAAAAGTAAGAGCATCCTTCTGCTCTTTATTCTTTTTACCGCTGCCGTCAAAGGTTTTAAGCATTTCCCTGTAGCCTTCGGAAATACGGAGGTGAGGCGCATTACGCGCGTTTAAGGATAATTCCAGGCGGCCGTTATTGTTATACACGAAAAAATCCGGGATAATATAGCCACCTATTTTATCGAATGAAGCAAAAGCGCTGCCCGGCTTGGGTGTCAGCTTCAAAATGACACCGATTGCATCACGGAACTCATCTTCGGATATGCGCATCCGTTGCTTGATCTTATCATAATGCTTCCTTGTGAATTCTTCAAAATAGCTGTCTATAATGGTGATGGCATGAGCAACGGCAGTATTCCGCTCATTTTGCCGGCTTAATTGCAGCAACAGGCATTCCTGCAGATCTTTCGCCGCAACCCCGGGCGGATCAAATTCCTGTATTTTGCGTATAATGGCTGCCACCTCTTCTTCATTGGTTTCAATATTCCGGTTAAAAGCCAGGTCATCTGCTATAGACATGGCGTCTCTTCTCAAATAACCATCGTCGTCAATACTGCCGATCACCTGCTCCGCTATCTGCCGTTGTAGCGTATCCAGCTCCAGCATCCCCAGCTGGTTATTCAGATAATCGGAGAAAGTGGTTTCCACCTTTACCGGTATAGTCCTGGGCTCGTCATCATCATCGTGATTTTCTTTCAGGTGATAATCGCCCTGAGCATCGTCTTCTTCCCTGAGGTAATCACTTACGTCCACTATTTCATAATCATCACCGGCATTCTCATAATCTGTATTTTCATCCTCATTACCCTTATTCTCTTCATCAAATTCATTCAGTCCATAAGGATCCTGTTCCGTTTCCGCATCCGTCCCCACATCTAAAGCCGGGTTACTTTCCAGTTCATCCTTTATCCGCTCTTCCAGTTGCGCAGTAGGCACCTGCAACAGCTTCATCAGCTGAATCTGCTGCGGAGATAATTTCTGTGCCAGCCTCTGGGTCTGTGTCTGTCTAAGCATTCTTATTTAAATACGATAACGAATATAACCAAACCTGCTCAATTTAGAGGAAATTTACTTCTGCCTGATTTTTTACAGGCCCAGTTTTTCCTCGATAAGATAATTATTCCGTTCGGGGGCATTTCGCACCACCAGCTCAGAAACGAAGCCGGTAAGAAAGAACATAGTACCCAGTATCATACAGGTCAGGGCTATATAAAACGGTGGCCTGTTGGAAAGGCTGTAATCTGCAAAATAAAAACGGGCAAATATCATATAAGCCGTCACGATAAACCCGGCAAGAAAAATGAGTGTGCCCAACAGGCCGAAAAACTGCATAGGCCTTTTCCCGTACCGGCCCACAAACATAATGCTGGCCAAGTCCAATGGTCCATTAATAAACCTGCTCAGGCCAAATTTGGATACGCCGTACTTCCGCGCCCGGTGCTCCACTACCTTCTCCCCTATCTTTTTATACCCGGCCCATTTTGCCAGTACCGGGATGTAGCGATGCATTTCACTATATACCTCTATGCTTTTAACTACATTTTTGCGGTAGGCTTTCAGGCCGCAGTTCATATCATGCAGCTTTATTCCGCTCATGCGCCGGGTCACTGCATTATATATTTTCGATGGGATATTTTTTGTGAATGTGTTATCGTAGCGTTTCTTCTTCCAGCCGCTTACCAGGTCATATTTGCCCTCTATGATCATACGATACAGCTCGGGTATTTCATCCGGGCTATCCTGCAGGTCGGCGTCCATAGTAATCACAACAGATCCCTGTGCGGCTTTAAAACCTTCGTTCAACGCCGCGCTTTTACCATAGTTGCGTTGAAACCGGATACCTTTTACATTCGGATTACGCTCGCTCAATTGTTCAATCACTTCCCAGCTGTCATCCGTGCTGCCATCATCTATAAATATAATTTCATAGGGCAGCTTATGACGCCGGAGTACCTGATCTATCCATTTTGTCAACTCCTCCAGCGACTCCTCTTCATTAAGCAAGGGGATTACTATAGATAAACACAACATATTAATAATGGTCCCTCCGGGAATTTTAAAATGGACAAAATAAATGAATAATTAAATCAAAAGTAAAATGTAAAAATTCAAAAATAAGATAATACTTAACTCTTAAACATTTTATCCGTTAATAATGTACTCCTCCTGTTTTTTCCGCTTCAGGATAAATGCAATAATAAGTCCGAAAACACTGTCCATTACTATCGATTGCGCCAGCCCTATCATTAAGGTACCGAATGAGGTCTGTTTCTGGTCTTTCATAATGTCTGCAAATTCCTTTAGCCTCTGCTCCGACACCTTTTGTTCCCGCATCATCTCCAACGTCTGGTGGCCAAAGCGTTCCAGGTAACCGGGGTCGATATAGGTCAGGTAAATATAGTTGAACAGGGTAAAACAGACTTCGGCAATCAGAATGACAATAAAAACCGATGAAAATATTTCTTTAATGGTAGCATAACCCCCTAATTGCTGCCTACGGTAATATGCAGCAACCACCAAGAGGGCTAAGAATATAACGTAAGCCACTGATGAGAAAATACTCAACATGCTGGCGGTACTGCCAAAGAAACGATACCTTAAGTAAAGCAATATCATATAAACGATCCCGGCCACCACACCCCATAGCAAACCGATACGGGTACCATTTTTAGTTTCAGTCATTTTCAGCTATTTTTTAAAAAGGCAATATTTTTCCCGTCAGCTCCCGGCCCGTCCAGGGAGAATTCACCCCGGCGCTTTTCTTATGCTCTTTATCAAAAACCCATTTTGCCTTGCGGTCCAATACGGTTAATGTTGCCGCTTCCTGTTCTGCAATGCGTACGGGGGGTAAACCGAAGATCTGTCTTGGATTTACAGCCAGCAATTCCACCCAGCGGGACATCTCTATATCCGGTGCGGCTTGCTGCAACATGGCAAAGCATGTTTCCTGGCCGATCATTCCCGGTTGTGCATATTCAAATTCTTTGGCTTTGGCATCCCAGTCCTGTGGACGGTGGTGTGTGGCTATACAATCTATGGTACCGTCGGATAAGGCCCTGACCAGCTGTTTTCTTTCCTGCTCCGTACGCAACGGGGGTTCCACTTTATATACGCTATTATAATTCTTCAGCTGCTCTTCGGTAAACGCGAGGTGGTACGGGGTGACAGAACAGGTAACATTTACTTTATCTTTCTTCGCTTTTTTTACGAGGTTAAGCGATTCAGCCGTAGTTATACCTGAAAAATGTATCCTTGAACCGGTATATTTTGCCAGTTCAATATCACGGTGTACGATCAGGCTTTCGGCAATATTGGGTATACCGCTCATGCCTAAGCGGACGGAAGTTTCCCCTTCATTGACCAGACCGCCTTCGGCCAGTGCAGCCAGTATGGGCACTTGTATGATGATGCCGTTAAATGCCTTGACATATTCGAGTGCTTTGACCATCAATCCGGCATTTTGTACGGGCTTCCATCCATCGCTGAAAGCAACGGCGCCTCCGGCTCTCATATCAAGCATTTCTGCCAGATCTTTCCCTTCTGTATTTTTGGATACCGCACCTAAAACGTGCAAACGTGTATCGTGGCCGGCAGCTTTTCTGAGCATATATTCCAGCACCGACCGGGTTCCTGCTACCGGGTTGGTATTAGGAACAACGAACACATCTGAGAATCCTCCTGCCCGGGCAGCTTCCAGACCGGAATATATATTTTCCCTGTATTCGTACCCCGGCTCACAATAATCTGCCATTATATCTACCCAGCCGGGGCTTACATACAGGTCTTCTCCTTCAATAACTTTCGCGGAACGGGCCTGCAGGTTTTTGCCGATTTCAGCTACAATTCCCTTTTTGATAATCAGATCCAGCTTTTTACCATGATAGGGCGAAAGCGGATCTGTAATTTTTGCATTTTTTATTAAGAATGTCATACAAAGCACAAAAATATAAAAGCAAGGTGATATTTTGCCGTAATTATTTTCTGTACATACAATGATTAAGCCGGGAAACCGGTCACAGGGAACAATAGCAGTACATTTATTCTTAACAAAGCCGACCGGCACAAAATTTTATTAATATAGACGGACTGTTTACTTTTGTAAGCATAAACTGATTCTATGCAAAAGCTTGTTTACCTGTTCTCTTCTATAACTATTGCCCTGGTCCTGTTAACTTCCTGCAGTTCGTCTACCCAAAACACTAAATATATAAATAACGATGCAGTAGGGGTGATGTGCATCAACACACTGGAGCTGGGAAAAAAAGTGGCCTGGAATGCCTTATCAGGCAGCCCGCTTTTGCAGGAAATAATAAATGGCGAAAAGGATAGCAACCGATTTGACATTGAAGAAACAGGGATCGACCCTTTAAGTAATTTCTTTATATATGCCATGTCGGACCAGCGGGTGACCAGCGGGTCGCGGGTGATGATGATCATTCCGTTGAAACGGCCGGAACAGTTTAAAAAGTTTTTACAACAGCGTTTTACAGGGTCCCGTACGGAGGTAAAGGGCGGCCTGGATCTTGCTTACCTGAATGAGCATACCTGTGTAGGCTGGAATAAGAATACTGCCATTGTTGCTTTAAGTAATTTCAGCTATGAATATGGGAATGATGTTACGGGAAATGTCGCTCCTGCAGTGATACTGGCGGAAGAAATACAAAAGGCTTTTTCTTTACCTAAAGAACAATCGCTGGCCGGTAATAAATTATTTGATGATTTCATCAAAGCGGGCCATGACCTGAGCTTTTGGCTGAATTATGAGCAATTGACCAACAGCTTACCCCAGGAAACAATAGGAACAGCCGGCGCTGTGCTCGCTTCTCAAAAAAAATTACTAAAGGATGCTTACCTGACGGCAAGTATAGATTTCCAGAAAGGGAAAATAGCCGGAGAAGCGATCTACCACATGAATGATAACATGAAAGCGATCAGCCAGGCACTGGAAGCTCCGGCAGTCAATAACGACCTGCTCAAAAAGATACCGGGCAACCAGCTCAACCTGCTGCTGACTTATCATTTTAATCCTGATGGACTGAAGGCGCTGATGGATACAATGGGTGTCCTTCCCATGGCTAACCTGGGATTACGCCAGACCGGTCTGGGTGTAGACGAAGTATTAAGTGCATTTACCGGCGATTTTGTATTGAGCGTAACCGACTTCACGGTAAAAACGGAAAGTAAATCTTACAGCATGAACGGCGCTTCTGTTAATTATACCAGCCCGGTTCCTTCTTTTAAAGCCATATTGGCCTTCAAGATCAGAGATAAGGCATCGTTTGACAAATTATTAACTGTTGCCCGTGACCAGAAGCTACTGCGACAGTCGTCAGAATACCTGTATGAGGCAGGCCCCTATATCAACCTGGCTGTTAAAGATAGTTATGCTGCTATTGCAAATGATGCTGCTACAGCCTCCGGTTTCCTTAATCTGCAAAATGCCGAATGGAAGCTCCCGGCACAGGTATTGCAAAATCCCTATGGATTTTATCTGGATATTAAAAATTCTATACGAACCCTTCCTTTGGATCTTTTATACGGGAAGGAAGACACAACTGTCTTTGCGGAAGGCAGAAGGCTTATTGAGTCTGTAAGTGCTTACGGAGGGAAAACAGAAGGCAACCGTTCCCGCTTTACGTTTGAAGTGTTATTCCAGAACCCTAACGAGAACAGTCTGCTACAGCTTATCAATTTCTCGAAAAAAGTTTCGGAGGCGGAGCGTAATAATACATCAGATGATTATGATGATGTAGTTCCTCCTGATGTGGATACGGTTTCGGGGGTTTAAAAGTTTAAAGAGTTTTCCGCAACGGCGCGAAGGAGACGCAACGAGCCGCGAAGATGGAAAAATTGAGCGTTGATTGTTTTAGAGTGGTTGAGATTTTATAGTCAGCCACCGTTTCCTGCCGGGCATTCACCTACTATTTACACCATTATATACGCGAAAAAGAACTTATTGGAGAGAAGTTGTTACTTTTGGAAGCCTGACCTGAAAGTGCGGGTGTCTAAAACAAGGACTCAAAACAAATAACAAGACTAAATATGCGATTTGCTTTTTGGAAAAAGAAAAAAGAAGAAGATAAAAATAGAAAGAAAAAGTCGGTGATCAGGGAATGGCTGGATGCTGCCTTATTCGCTATAATTGCCGCTACGCTTATACGTACATTCCTCATTGAAGCCTATACCATTCCGTCCGGATCAATGGAAGGCACCATGCTGGTGAATGATTATCTTTTTGTAAGTAAGGTTGCTTACGGTCCCAGGCTGCCTATGACCCCGGTAGCCTTGCCTTTAGTGCACAATACCATGCCTGTATTTGGCGGCAAATCGTATACCGATGCGGTACAATGGAAATACCGTCGCCTTCCGGGGTTCGGTTCTATTAAAAGATATGATGTGGTGGTTTTTAATTTTCCCAATAACGATACGGCTATGGCGGAAGATCCGTCCAATGATTATTATGCCGCAGTTCGTGCCAATGGCAGGGAAGCGGTATGGAATAGGTTTCATATCATCACCAGGCCTGTTGACAAAAAAGAAAACTACATCAAAAGATGTGTAGGTATACCGGGAGATAAGATCCAGATCAAAGACGGCATTTTATATGTTAATGACCGGCCGGGCACTATATTTCCGCATCAGAGAATTGATTATCTCATCGAGGCCGCGCCGGGCTTTTTCGCTTCGCAGGATTTTACCGAGGAAAATCATATCGTTGTTAAGCGTACCGCCAACGGGGAACTGGTATTTGAAATGGAACATGAAACCGTGGACGCTGTCCGCAAGCTACCTGGTGTGCTTAACGTAAAGCCGTTTGTAGAACCTGCCGGCAATATTCATGGAAGCGCTGTGGCCATCTATCCCCAGAACCTGGAGCTTTTCCAGTGGAACCAGGATAATATGGGGCCTGTAATTATTCCTAAAAAAGGAATGACGATCCCGCTTACACCGGAAAATATAGCCTTGTACCAAAGAGCGATACAGGTGTATGAAAAAAATAAATTCGACACCAAAGGCGGGAAGTGCTTCATTAACGGAAAAGAAGAAGCGCAGTATACTTTTAAAATGGATTACTACTGGCTGATGGGCGACAACCGGCACAACTCTGCAGATTCCCGCTTCTGGGGCTTTGTTCCGGAAGATCACGTAGTCGGGAAGGCATCGTTTGTGTGGCTGAGCTATGGCAATGGTGATCCGTCTAATCCTTATAGTGCAAGCGGAATAAGATGGAAGCGCCTGTTAAGGGGAGTGGGAACTTTGCAAAAATAAGTGATAAGAGATAGGTGGTGAGTGATACAATCACCTGTCACTTATCACCCATCACTTATAAACAATGTCTGTACAATCCGGAATACTGAAGTACCACGATAACGAAATACACTGCCTGCGTACCGGTAACGGGCCTAAAGTTATTATTGCCTTTCACGGTTTCGGGCAGGTTGCCGCAGCATTTATGCCGTTGTCCCGTCATCTGCCGGACGACTATACCTTGGTAGCCATAGATCTTCCCGGTCATGGGCGGAGCAACTGGAAGGACAAGTATATGAGGAAGAAAGACCTCATGGCTGTGGTAGAAGGGATAAAGAACGATTTTGCCGTGGAGCGGTTTTCTCTTTTAGGCAATAGTATAGGCAGCAGGGTATGTCTTAATATAGCGGAGCAACAACCCAACTGGGTCGATAAAATGGTATTATTGGCACCTGATGGCTTAGATAAAAACCGTTGGTACCGCCTCGCTACCAGGAATATTTTGGGGAAAGCCATTTTTAAATCGGTGCTTAACAAACCGGAAATGTGGCTAAAGCTGCTGAATCCGCTGCAAAGGTATAAGATCATTGCTCCTTCGCGTTTCAGGTTCATTCAACATTACTTATCTGATACGGCCGCCAGAGAAAAAGCAGCTTATGTATGGCCGGTGACCAGCAAGTTGGTTACACATCCCGATGTTGTTAAATGGAGACTGAACAAGTATAAAGTCGGTGTTGATATTTTTATCGGGAAACATGATCCTCTTTTTCCCGTATCGTACGCTGAGCACTTTACACGAAGGTTAAAAATGGCACATATTCATTTATTGGATTGTGGTCATAATGTACTTACGGAACAAAATATACCTCTTATTGCAGGAGTATTCAAATAGTGTTATTATGCGTATTTTTCTTACAGGTATGCCGGGTAGCGGGAAATCGTATTGGGGGAAAATGCTTGCCCGGGAATTAGACTACCTGTTTATAGATACGGATCAATACCTGGAACAGCACCATGGGAAATCCATCAGGGAATTATTTGCAGATGGAGAAACGGCATTCAGAGAGAAAGAACGGAAAGCGCTTGGGGAAATAATACAACAAGACCAAAAGAGCGTAGTAATAGCAACAGGTGGCGGATTACCTGCTTATAAAAACAATATACAGCTGCTCAGGAGCGCCGGGTGCGTCGTTTATATTTCTACTCCGGTAGAGAAAATTGCGGAGTTCTTAACCGGTAGGCCGAATGACCGTCCTTTACTACATACCGATGATGTGGAGGTATTACAGGAACAGTTAGCTGAGCTATTGGCATCAAGAAAAAATTTTTACGAGCTTGCACATCTGAAAATAGAATCTGCTACCGTTTCGGTTAGTACCTTTGTGGAACAGGTCAAGTCTTTCTTAAATCAAACCATCTGATCATGTACAAACCAGCATTAAGCGCCGCTATCATTTTTGCCGTTATCGGCGTTATCGTAGGCGCTATGGGCGCTCATGCTTTGCGCCCCTTCTGTTCAGACAGCCACTTCTTGAAAGCGGGCGT
>JBEBVI010000047.1:0-16567 GCA_040392805.1 Taibaiella helva | reverse complement strand
AACATCGGCGGTTGCCGTTGCGGGTGTTATCACCCGCAACTATACGAAGCCTTAACCCGCCCTTAATTTACCTTTCAAATTCCTTCATTACCTGAACTAAGTGAAGTACATCTTCAAACCTAATCGCATTATACAGCGAAACCCGCAGTCCGCCTACGCTTCTATGCCCTTTTATTCCGGTAATGCCCTGGCTTAACGCAAAGTCAATAAACTGTTGCGTCCGCTCTTCCTCGTGCATACGAAAGCATACGTTCATATTGCTCCGGCTTTGTTTTTCGGCTATGCCATAAAATAAACGACTTTCATCAACAGCCTGGTAAAGCACTGCCGACTTTTGGTTATTGCGCTCTTCTATAGTTTCAAGCCCTTGCTTTTTGATCCATCGCAGAGTAAGTAGACTACAGTAAATAGCAAAGACAGGAGGCGTATTTAATATAGAATTATTTTTACTCAATGCGGCATAATCCAATATCCCCGGCAGCGTTCTTCTTTTCCGTTTCAACATTGCCCTGCGTACCACCACAAGTGTAACTCCGGCCGGGCCTATATTTTTCTGTGCTACAGCATAGATCAGACTGAATTGATTATAGTCTATTACCCGGCTGAATAATTCAGAGCTCATATCGGCTATAAGCGGTACAGATGTATCGGGCAATTGCCGGAACTGAGTTCCGTAAATGGTATTATTCGTTGTGATGTGCAAATAGGAAAGATGATCAGGTATCTCTGTCCAGGAAGGAATATTCCGGTAATTATTTTCTTTTGAAGAAGCAATAACATCGGTTCGGCCATACATCCGCGCCGCACTTATGGCATCTGCCGCCCAATGCCCGCTATCTATATAACCGGCATATTCCTCCTCCCCCAAAAAATTCATCGGGATCATACTAAACTGCAAACGCCCGCCACCCTGCAGCCACAATACGTCATAATCATCATTAAGATGCAATAGTTCCTTTACCAACAGGTTCGCCTCATTGATGATATCAAGAAATAGCTTATCCCGATGTGGAATTTCCAGGATGGAAAGCCCACTGTTATTATATTCGATCACCGCAGCAGCCGCCTCACGAATAACTTCTTCGGGAAGAGCCGCCGGGCCTGCGTTAAAATTGATTAGTTTACCAGACATTTTTTAAGAATATTATAAGTGATGGGTGATAAGCGGTAGGTGATTTTATTTGGGGGTTTATGCCTTAGCAGCCGTGCCAAAATAACTTCCCGGTTCCAAAGCTTGGGAGATGTCTCCACGGAGCCTGCCCTGAGCATAGCCGAAAGGGGGCGACATGACGGTACTTACTTCGACGCAGCTCAGTACAGGTACTTCGGCACGGCTCAGTACAAGTGAGTAAGTTATTGTGACGATTATACTTCGCGCCCGTTGTGCTTCCTTTGCGTACGCTGCGAGAAACTATTCCGTCTATCCTCCGAATAAAGACTGATAAAGATCCCCCACTTTAAAAGCCGTACTCACCCTGATATCAAACTTCCCGGTATCCAATCCTTTTGCATTGGCTTTAGGTATAATGATAGCATCCATACCCATCCTGGCAGCTTCAGCAATACGTTGCTCTATGCGATTCACCGCCCTGATCTCGCCACTGAGGCCTACCTCTCCTACCAGGCATATATTCGATGGTAAAGCTACATCTTCATATGAAGAAAGCAAGGCAAAAACAATAGGCAGGTCTATTGACGGATCGTCAATTTTTAATCCACCGGCAATATTCAGGAAAACATCCTTCATGCCGAAATGAAAGCCACCACGTTTTTCCAGTACGGCAAGCAATAGCTGCAACCTCCTGAGATCAAAACCATTGGTCGTACGCTGCGGTGTTCCATATACCGATTGTGTTACTAAAGCCTGTACCTCTATCATTAAAGGTCTTGAGCCCTCTATGGCCGCAGCAATGGCAATACCGCTCAATGCCTCATCATGCTGACTCAGCAATATTTGAGAAGGATTGGCCACCCCCCTCATGCCACCCGATGTCATTTCATAGATGCCTAATTCGGAAGTGGAACCGAAACGGTTCTTAAGCGTACGCAAAATACGGTAAGCATAATGACGGTCACCTTCAAACTGCAATACCGTATCAACCATATGCTCTAATATCTTAGGGCCGGCTATGTTACCTTCCTTATTGATATGCCCTATAATGCTGACCGGCGTGTTGGTCTGCTTGGCAAAACGCTGCAGTTCGGCAGCGCATTCCCTTACCTGTGCCACGCTGCCCGGAGCACTTTCTATATAAGGTGATTCCAGCGTCTGAATAGAATCGACAATCACCCATTGAGGCCGTATCTTTTTAATTTCCTGGAAGATCACGGACGTATCTGTTGCCGTAAGTAAAAAAAGATTTTCATTTCCTATGCCGACACGGTCGGCACGCATCTTTATCTGGTGCGCACTTTCTTCTCCCGATACATAAAGTACCCTGCCGCCATTCCACTGCAAAGCACACTGCAGAAGTAATGTAGACTTTCCGATACCCGGCTCTCCCGCTATCAGCACCACCGAGCCCATTACCAATCCACCTCCTAAAGCCCGGTTCAGCTCTTCGTCGGGCAATAACAACCGTATTTCCTCATCTGTAACGATCGATCCTATATTTTTTGCTTTTCTTTGCTCTCCCGGTACCGTTCCCCATTCCTCCTGCACCAGAGGCTTGTTTGTCTTTGGCGTGACTGGTTCTTCCACAAACGAATTCCATGCGCCGCATGAAGGACATTTACCAGCCCATTTCGGACTTTCATGCCCACATTGCTGACAGAAAAAAGCGGTTTTATTTTTCAATTGCTATAATTTTTACAGTCTGCAAATTAAGTTTTTTGCCCCGAAGGTACGAGGTACTAAATTTCTTCTTTTGTGCCTTCGTGGCCTCCCATAAAAAAATACCGCCCCGAAAAACAGGACGGTACCTACTAACCCTTTTAATATTATTGATACACAAAAATAAGACTATGTGCCAAGAATCGGAAATTGAATTTATCAGGAAACTCTATAAAAAACCGGATTTTATCACATACAAAACATCAATATACATTATTCTGCCTTAGCCAGATGCACCGGGTCGGTATGGGCGCCAAGGTTACGGATAATCTCATTTGCGAACTCACTGGTTTTCAATAAAGTAGCATCCTTCATCAGGTTATAGAAATCAATAGTTACCGTTTTGCGCATAATAGTGGCGCTCAGCCCGGCAATGATCAGGTCTGCCGCCTCCTGCCATCCTATATATTCCAGTAACATTACACCACTTAAAATCAGGGAAGAAGGATTCATGGAATCCGTATTAGCAAAACGGGGTGCCGTTCCATGTGTAGCTTCAAATATAGCATGCCCGGTCTGGTAATTGATATTGGCTCCCGGTGCTATTCCTATACCGCCCACTGCCGCGGCCAGCGCATCGGAAATATAATCACCATTTAAATTTAAAGTAGCCACTACGGAATAGTCTTTCGGAGCAAGCAATATTTGTTGCAGGAAGTTATCAGCAATTACGTCATTTACTATTACTTTACCCTGCGATTTTGCTGTTCTCAAAGCTTCATTCGCTTCTTTTTCACCACTTTCTTTTTTTATGGCCTCCCAGTCGTCCCAGGTAAATACCTGATCTCCAAATTCATTCCGGGCCAGCTGATAGCCCCAATTCTTAAATGCACCTTCGGTAAACTTCATGATATTACCCTTATGCACTATCGTTACCGTTGGTTTTTTATTTTGTATGGCATATTCAATGGCAGCCCTTATGAGCCGCTCCGAGCCTTCTTTTGAAACTGGTTTCACACCAAAGGAAGAGCTGTCGGGGAAACGTATTTGCGTCACGCCCATTTCATTGATCAGGAAGTTTCTTATTTTATCCGCTTCCGGCGTGCCGGCCATATACTCGATACCGGCATAAATATCTTCGGTATTCTCCCTGAAGATAACCATATCCACCCATTCCGGATGACGCACCGGCGATGGCACCCCCTGGAACCAGCGTACAGGGCGCAAACAAACATACAGATCCAGAGTCTGTCTCAATGCTACATTCAGCGAACGGATACCGCCGCCTATAGGTGTGGTCAGCGGCCCCTTAATAGAAACCAGGTACTGATCTGCAATATCCAGCGACTCCCGGGGAAGCCATTGTCCGGTTGTATTAAAAGCCTTCTCACCTGCCAGTATCTCTTTCCAGTGTATTTTGCGTGTTCCGTCATACGCCTTTTTCACCGCCGCATCAATTACACGCACGGATGCCTGCCATATATCGGGGCCAATACCGTCTCCCTCTATAAAAGGTATAATAGGGTGATGGGGCACCTGCAATTTTCCACCTGCTCCCATCCTGATCAGCTCACCTGTATTCTGCGCTGTAGTATTACCTGAATCTGAATGTATCTCTGTCATAAAATGTTTTTCAAGATTGAGCCGCAAAATTAAGCATTAAAAAACTTAGTTAGAAGATGCTGCGGACAAATAAACAGAACGGATGCCGCCTTTTTCCTTATGCAACTTAATTGATTGGTAATTGTTTATTACTTACTTTTGACAAACAAATATATTCATCTCCATATGGCTGTAAAAGCAAAGAGCGAATTAAAAATCGGTATTCTCGTAGCGGTAGCGATCACATTATTCATTCTGGGTTTCAACTTCCTGAGAGGAAAAGGCTTCTTTTCTTCAGATAAAGAGTACTATTCTTACTATGACAATATCCAGGGGCTCCAGGAAGCGGCAGCCATCCAGCTAAACGGGTATAAAGTTGGAAAAGTTTCCGACATTGTACTGTTAGATAATCAAAAGATCAAAGTTATTTTCCAGGTAAAGAAAGACATCAAAATACCCGTCGGATCTATTGCCCAGCTTGCAGCCAACGACCTGATCTCCGGAACCAAAATCATTAGCCTCAGCTTTTCCGACCGGAAAGAATATATAAAGGAGGACGGATATATAGAAGGCAAAAGTGCAACAGGCATATTAGACAACCTGGGAGAGCAGGCCAGTCCCATATTCGGCGTCTTGCAGCACACTCTTGTCTCACTGGACACCGTTATCAATACGATCAACGACCTGATCAATGAAGATACCCGGAAGCATTTGAATGCCAGTTTCGCTTCCTTAGAAATAGTATTGCAACAGCTTTCCCAACTTTCGGCCAGCCTGAACGCACAAAGCGGAAACCTCGCCGGCGTCATCAGCAATGCAAACAGCATTACCGGGAACCTGGCTGCCGGCAATGCCCGGATCACCAATACGCTGACCAACCTGGAACGTTTTTCCGACGATCTGAATAAGGCTCCCATACAGCAAACTTTAAATGAATTACATACTGCCGCTGCAGGTTTGCAGAATATCGTCAACAGCATAGATAAAAACAACGGCAGCCTGGGTATGATGCTTAACGACAAAACTTTATACAACAACCTGACAACTACGTTAAGCACCCTCAATACCTTGCTGTCCGATGTAAAAGAGCACCCGACAAAATATATCAATGTATCCGTTTTCGGGCGGAAAGCGCAATAGAGCACTTTTAGACTTTAACATAAAGCAAACGGGGTAGACTGTTACAGTCACCCCGTTTGTCAACTGACAAAAAATATTACTCTAAATAATTAAATCAAGGTAATATTAATCGCATTCAATCCTTTTTTCCCATTCCGTACATCATAAGTTACTTTGTCATTCTCGCGGATTTGAACACCATTCAAATCAGAAACATGGACAAAAACATCCTGGCTTCCGTCATTGGGTTTAATGAAACCAAATCCTTTGGCATCATTAAAAAATTTTACTGTACCTTCTTGCATTGTGTTTAAATAAAAAATGAAATAATATCCGAAAGTAAAATAAAAACATGAAAAAAAATCACAAAACGTGATGTTTATTTATAACTTATTCCTTTTCGTCATATAGCATAACATTCCCATACCGGAGAAGGCTTATTTTAAACCCTTTTCTTTCCGGATATTGTTATGTTATTTGATAATAATACCCGGCAATCCGGTCGGCATATTGCTTTTATTATTTTTCCTGTTTTCAGCAGCCTGCCACGCCATAAAGGTGTTTATCATAAAAAACGGGGAAGATATAATAAAATGTAGTCTGGAGCCTGAATACCGCAACGACTTAGTCAGAGGCTATGCCGAACTGCGAACCGGGTTTCATTTTATAGCCTTTGGCAATCATCAGAAGTCAACATGCCCTTATAATTTTATAGCTGTATAGTCCCACATTCAGTACTGCGCTGAGAACTACGGCTACTCCGGGGCAAGAGAACCTTGCCAATATTTTATGTATCTCCTTGCCCCCAGAACAACGCACAAATTTTTATTTCGACAATTTTAATTTTCATCGAAGAGCTCTTTTGTGTGGCCCCTGATGAAGAAAATGAAATAACCCTGAGATTATCCCTACTCATTTCATGTCCGAATATTTACTAATTTTGCACATCTTTTTATTTTTCTCTTTTTTACATCAAAATATGAATCTTTTTGCACAGTCGCAGCACGAGTTTCTCCAACGCCATATCGGCCCCAATGAACAGGAAACTATCGATATGCTGGAGGCCATCGGTATTGGCAGCATAGACGAACTGATTGAAAAAACAGTTCCTCAGGCTATCAGGAGACCCGGATCCCTCAACCTTCCTCCCGCACTGAACGAGGCGGAATACCTCCGGATGCTGAAAAGCATATCGCTCAGCAATAATGTGGCAAAAACATATATAGGCCAGGGATATTACGACACCCACACACCCAGCGTGATATTGCGTAACATTTTTGAAAACCCGGGCTGGTATACACAATACACCCCTTACCAGGCGGAAATTGCACAGGGACGCTTAGAGAGCCTGTTGAATTTCCAGACAGTTGTCAGCGACCTTACCGCATTACCTATTGCTAATGCATCGCTGCTCGATGAAGCAACAGCCGCTGCAGAGGCCATGTCTATGTTCTTCAACCTTCTGAATAAAAGCCATGACAAGATAGACCGTGCCCGGCTGTTTGTGGATCAGGAAATGTTCCCACAGACAAAAGATGTTATTGTAACACGCGCTACCCCCCTGAATATAGAGGTCGTATTCGGCGATTATAAAACAGCCGTAATCGACGATCAGTATTTCGGCGCTTTGGTACAATATCCCAACGATAAAGGCTCCGTGGAAGATTACCGGGATTTCATAGCCCAGGTACATGCCGTAGGCGCATACGTAGGTATGGCAACAGATCTTCTGGCACTGACCTTACTCACACCTCCCGGCGAATTAGGCGCAGATGTGGCATTCGGTTCTGCACAAAGATTTGGCGTACCCCTCGGGTTCGGCGGACCACATGCCGCATTCTTCTCCTGTAAAGACGAATTCAAACGCAGCATACCGGGCCGTATCATAGGCATCAGCGTAGATGCCAACGGGCAAAGAGCGCTCCGTATGGCTTTACAAACAAGGGAACAACACATTAAAAGAGAAAAAGCAACCTCCAATATCTGCACGGCGCAGGCTTTACTGGCTAATATGGCCGCCATGTACGCTGTTTATCACGGGCCGGAAGGGCTCAGGAAAATAGCGCTTCGGGTAAATACCCTGGCCGGTACATTAGCTAAAGCCCTGGAAGAAGCCGGGCACCACCTCGTTTCCACTTCTTTCTTCGACACGGTAGTGATCAAAGCCAGCCAGGTCGATGCCATCCGTGAAAAAGCCGAATCCCGCAATATCAATTTCCGCTATTTTAATGATAACCCGGAACTGATAGGCATATCCTTAGATGAAACAGTAAATTTTGAAGATCTGGCCGACATTATTAATGCGGTCAACCTGGTAGAGGGAGCGGTAAGCTACGAAGTAGATGAAGAAAATATGTTACAAAGCATACCTGCCGGTTCAGCCAGAACAACTGCTTACCTTACTCATGAGGTATTCAATACCCATCATAGCGAAACGAAAATGATGCGGTACATAAAGCACCTGGAAAACAAAGATCTGAGCCTGAACACCAGCATGATCTCCTTAGGCAGTTGCACGATGAAGCTTAATGCAGCTACCGAGATGATGCCTTTAAGCTGGAGCCATTGGGCTAAAATCCATCCTTTTGCACCGGCTCACCAGGCTAAAGGATATCTACGAATTGTAAAGGAGCTGGAGCAATACCTGTGCGAAATAACCGGGTTTGACGCCTGCAGCCTGCAGCCCAACAGCGGGGCTTCTGGTGAATATGCCGGTCTACTGGCCATACGCCGGTATCACGAAAGCAAGGGAGAACAGCATCGTAATATTATGCTGATACCCATATCTGCCCACGGTACCAACCCCGCATCTGCAGTTATGGCCGGCTATAAAGTGGTGGTGGTAAAAGCACTGGAGAACGGCAATATTGATGTGAACGACCTGAAAGAAAAGGCAACGCAACATGCAGCCAACCTTGCAGGTATCATGATCACCTACCCTTCCACTTACGGCATCTATGAAGAAAGCGTAAAAGAGATCATCGCCATTATACATGAGAACGGCGGACAGGTGTACATGGATGGTGCCAATATGAATGCCCAGGTCGGTCTGACCGCTCCGGGATATATAGGCGCAGATGTTTGCCACCTCAACCTGCACAAAACCTTCGCCATACCTCATGGTGGCGGTGGTCCCGGTATGGGGCCTATTTGTGTGGCAGCACATCTTAAGCCCTTCCTGCCCGGCCATATTCTCGGCAATGAAAATGAAGCAGGCAACAGCCATAGTGTTTCGGCTGCTCCTTACGGATCCGCATCCATATTGCTTATCAGCTATGCTTATATAAGACTCTTAGGGCCTGATGGCGTGAAGAAAGCTACAGAGTATGCCATTCTCAATGCCAATTATATGAAAGCCCGCCTGCAGGATAATTATACGATACTGTATTCAGGAGCCAACGGAACCTGTGCACACGAGTTTATCGTGGATCTCAGGCCGTTTAAGAAGACTGCCGAAATTGAAGCTGAAGACATTGCTAAAAGGCTTATGGACTACGGTTTCCATGCTCCTACCATGAGCTTCCCGGTACCCGGAACAATAATGATCGAGCCTACAGAAAGTGAGGACAAAGCGGAGCTGGATCGTTTCTGCGATGCACTGTTAGCCATCAGGGAAGAGATAAGGGCAATAGAAGAGCAAAAGGCAGACACTAAAGATAACCCGCTGAAAAATGCACCGCACACTCAGAAAATGGTTATCCAGTCAGACTGGGCGCACAGCTATTCCCGCGAAAAAGCTGCATTCCCTTTACCTTACGTTGCTGTAGCAAAATTCTGGCCTTCGGTAGCCCGTGTTAACAATACAGTAGGCGACCGGAACCTGATCTGTACCTGCGAGCCTACGGAGTCGTACATGCAGGAAGCCTGAATATTATAAATACCTTATACGTAACAAATACAAAACAGGCAGTATCTTTTTCCGGATACTGCATGTTTTTAATAATAACCTTGCCAACAGCCTTACGACTGAACTTCTTCAGCCGCGGCTTTTTTAGCATTCTTTTTGGCCTTTACCTCTTTGGCTGATGCCTTGGCTTCTCCTTTCTTACAGCATTGTTTATCCTTACCACTGCAGGATTTTTCATTGGCTGCTACCTCCTTTTTAGCTTTACAGCAAGATTCCTTCTTTGTATCACAGGCAAATGAAGCGGCTCCCGCGAACATCGCAAAACCGAATATGAAAACTACTTTTTTCATGTTATTCAAAATTTTTAGTACCGTTCAAAGATAAGATTTAATAAAGATATTTTCTCACTCCATTTAACTGCCCTACCCGGTGCTTTTCCATTAATCAATTTCCTATTTTTGCAATCTTACTTATAACGATGGAACTTAGCAGAAATTACGAGTCGCAGGCCGTAGAACAGAAATGGTATAATCACTGGAATAATAAAGGATACTTTACCAGCAGACCGGACAACAGGCCTGCCTACACAATAGTGATGCCGCCTCCCAATATAACCGGGGTGCTGCACATGGGTCATGCATTAAATAATACCATTCAGGACATACTGATCCGCCGCGCCCGCATGAGTGGATACAACACTTGCTGGGTACCGGGTACGGACCATGCCTCTATTGCAACAGAAGCTAAAGTAGTAGCAGCGCTCAAAGAAAAAGGCATTGATAAAAACACGTTATCAAGAGATGAATTTCTGAACTATGCCTGGCAATGGAAAGAAGAGTATGGCGGTATTATCCTGCAACAATTAAAAAAATTAGGTTGCTCGTTAGACTGGAGCAGGGTTCATTTTACTATGGACGATGACTATTACAAAGCGGTAATACATGTATTTGTTGATTTGTATAACAAAGGATTTATTTACCGCGGTGCTAAAATGATCAATTGGGATCCGTCTGCAAAAACAGCGCTCAGCGACGAAGAGGTTATCTTTAAGGAAACAAATTCTAAGCTCACCTACATCCGGTATAAGATAGCAGACAGCGGGGAATACATTACCATTGCTACTGTTCGTCCGGAAACCATATTAGGCGATACCGCCATTTGTGTACATCCCGAAGACCCGCGCTATTCGCATCTTAAAGGTAAGTATGCTATTGTGCCCTTAATCAACAGGAAGATACCTGTCATCTTTGACGACTACATAGATATTGAATTCGGAACAGGTGCGTTGAAGGTAACCCCTGCACATGATATTAACGATTACAATCTCGGACAAAAGCACAAATTAGAAATAATAGATACACTGAACGAAGACGGAACCTTAAGCGAAGCCGCACAACTATACATTGGAGAAGACAGGTTTGCCGTAAGAAAGAAAATAGTAGAAGATCTGAAGGCATCCGGCAACTTCGTAAAGCAGGAAGAATATAAAAATCAGGTGGGATACAGCGAGCGTACCAATGTGGCCATAGAACCCCGTATCTCTATGCAGTGGTGGTGCAATATGGAAAAAATGGCAAGCCCTGCATTAGACGCTGTGATGAATGAGGACATAAAGTTTTTCCCCGATAAGTTTAAGAACCTGTATCGCCATTGGATGAGCAACATAAAAGACTGGTGCATCAGCCGGCAATTATGGTGGGGGCAAAGAATACCGGCCTGGTACGATCAAGACCATAATATTTATGTAGCCGAAAATATAGAAAGCGTTGCACAACAATATGCCAAAAAACACCGTATCAGTATAGAAGAAGCACAGGGTAAGCTCACCCAGGAAAGTGATGTATTAGATACCTGGTTTTCTTCCTGGCTATGGCCTATGCAGGTTTTTGAATGGAACGGGAATAATGATAATGCAGAGCTCAACTACTATTATCCTACCAAGACATTAGTTACCGGTCCCGATATTATCTTCTTCTGGGTAGCCAGAATGGTAATGGCCGGTTATGAGTACCGTAATCAGAAACCTTTTGAACAGGTATATTTTACCGGAATAGTAAGGGATAAGTTAGGCAGAAAAATGAGTAAGCAGCTGGGCAACTCTCCCGATCTGCTGAAAATGATAGATGACTATGGTGCAGATACCGTAAGGTTCAGCGTGCTTATTTCTTCTCCGGCAGGTAATGATATTCTGTTTGATGAAGCCTTCCTGGAACAAGGCAGAAATTTCACCAATAAACTCTGGAATGCACTGAAGCTGGTAAAAATGTGGGAGCAGAAGGTCGCCCCCGATACCGCAGAGCCTGACAAGGAAAAAGATATACGCTTTGCCACTGCCTGGATGAATGAAAGAATAAGCCAGGTAAAGCAACAAATAGATGCACAATTCAAAGAGTTCCGCCTGAGTGAAGCACTAAAAACCATTTATTCACTGATATGGGATGATTTCTGTTCCTGGTACCTGGAGTGGGTGAAACCTCTACCTGAGCAGTCTATAAGCAGGGATACCTATAATACCACGTTGAACCTGTTCGACTCTTTATTGCAATTACTCCACCCCTTCATGCCTTTTGTTACCGAGGAAATATATCATCTACTCAAAGACAGGGAAGAGGACCTGATGATACAGCAAATTGCTCCTGTTGAAGGTATAGATAACTCCATACTGGAACAAGGTATCCAATTACAGCAGCTAATCACCTCGATAAGGGATGTGCGGAATAAAAATCAGTTAAAGCCTAAGGAACAAATCTCTCTTTATATACATGGAGCCAACAATGCTCTGTACGAAATAATAGGGGATATATTAAAACGCCAGATCAATGCCGACAGTTTAGAATTGGTCAACGAACCGCAAACGGATATGTTTACCTTAGTTGTAGGAAAGGAAAAGCTCTACATAAAAAGTCATGCGGAAGTAAACAAGGAGTTGCAGAAAGAAAAAATGCAGGAAGAGCTGGATTATTTACAAGGTTTTTTAAGAAGTATTGATAAGAAGCTGAGCAATGAAAAATTCGTTCAGAATGCAAAACCTGAAATAGTGGCCAACGAGCAGAAGAAAAAATCAGACGCGGAAGCGAAGATTAAAGTGTTAACTGAAAGCCTGGCTTCACTATAAACCTAAAGTTAAGTCAAATTTAAAGAGTTCACCCTGTCCGAAGTACCGTCATGTCGACCGGAGCGGAGACATCTCTCAAGCTCTGAAGCCGGGAAGTTATTTTAACACCGTCACTTAGATAAGTGGTATCTCAAGGATAAAAAATGGAACAAATTCAATGACCCATTCATTGTATTAAATGGTGTGACATAATACATTGGAGTTAACCCTACGCTTGCAAATAGCTGATTTCTTTTAAGATTAAAAAATACCGGGGATGAAACATTATATTAAGCTATTGGTATTAGGTGCAGTACTTATTGTATTCAGCAATAGCTTTGCACAGCAAAATAAAAATGCTAAGAAGAAAGTAGTCTATAAAGGCAAAAGCTTTTTAGCAGACGGAACCGGTAGTGGAAACATTCCGGTAGAAAAGTTTAAATCCTTACTGGACAAAGGACTTATTGCCCGCGACACAGCAGAGGTGAACCACCCCGTCCACGCCTTCATATTCATGTACGCAGAGCGGGGCGTATTCGAAGACAGCACCGGAAAACTACGCATTATGTCCGACAACTTTTCCCTGCCCTGCGACGATGGTAAGCTGCCTGACTATTGGGTTAAAGGCATCAAAGAAAAAAGCAAGGCCGGAGATACCGTATTATACAGCAATATACTTTCCTCGTATGACGATTCGGGTAAAAAGCATTTCTATGCTGAACCGTTGAAGCTTATTTTGACAGAATAGCAATATAGTCAGGGGGCACTATGGGACTCGGGAGATATGGTCTGCACTGATTCGGCTCTTTTGCCCCAAGGTCGCGCATAGTCCTCCGGGGGAACATCTGTTACAGATTATCGCTGAAAGAGATATAATAAGCTATAAGTTTTGCATAGCTGGTTGCAGACAAAGGAAATAGCATGCTTCTACAAGTTAAACTAACCCCAACTGAATGGCAATTTTTACCAGGCCGGCTGTATTTTTTACGTCTAATTTTTGGATGAGGTTATATCTGTGATTTTCTGCTGTCCTGTAGCTGATATATAGCTTTTCCGAAATTTCCCGGGTTGTATTTTCATTGGCTATCAGTTGTAATATCTCCTTTTCCCGCTCAGACAATTCCGGTAACAGAGGCAGATCCGGTTTTGCAGTTTTATATTTGATTACGTTTTGCAATAGCTGTTCTTTTAGCTCCGGTTCTATGTACTCTTCCTGTTTATATACGGTTTCAATAGCTTCGACAAGCATTTCCGGCCCCGCACCTTTCAACAGGTAGCCCTTACAACCGCGGCGCATCATGCTGCTTACCATTGCCGGTACATCTATACTGGTCAGTATTAAAACAGGAAGCCCGGGATAGCTCTTTAAAATTTCCGGCACGAGGTCTTTTCCTGACCCGTCAGGCAATACCAGATCCAATACCAGCACATCAGGCAGACGCTGCTCCAGGCCCGCCATAAGTTCAGCAGCCGTGGCATAGGCTCCTGTGACTTTAATATGCTTATAAGGTTTCAGCAAAGTGGTCAGCCCCGTGAGTACCATGGGATGATCATCTACAACGACGATGTTTATTTTGCTCATGGATTTATCGTTTGGCATTACCTGATTATACTATATAATTTCACTTCCGAATTTAGTACATTCTTACTGATTGCACAACTATTTGTGGAATTCATTAAGATCTTATTTGGTTTAAAGTAGTGCTCCTTTATACTATTATTTCCATATGCACAGCAGCACCCTGAGGTTCCACATCCCGTATGTCCATTTTTCCATTCAGGGCCTGCAATCGGGTTCTTATGCTTTTTAAACCCATTCCTTCTTCTGCCAGTTGCCGGTTCTCAATACCTTTTCCATTATCTTCAACGACGATGCTCAGGCGATCTTTGTTATAGTTGATGAAGATACCGACTTCCATGGCGGACGCATGCTTGATCACATTTTGTATCAACTCCTGTATGATCCGGTAAAGGCTGATCTCGGTGTCTAAAGGCAGGCGGGGAACAGGGCTGTCGGGTTCAAAGTGAATGCATATCCCGGAGGTCTTTTGTACACCGGTGCAGAAATAATTTATGGCAGATAATAAGCCCTCTTCCAGCAGTGCGTCCGGCATCAGGTTATGCGCCGTTTGCCGCAACTTTATACTGGCATGTTTGAGCTGCTGCTCAATGCTTTTGTAATCTGCTATCTTTTTTACTTCCGGGTATTGATAAGGCAAGGCTGCAAGATTCATTTTAACGATGGAAAATTCCACCATTACATCATCATGCAATTGCCTGCCTATACGGCTTCGTTCTTTTTCTTCGGCTTCTATTACCGCCTTTAGCCGATCTACTTTTTGTTGCTCTTCCCTGGTTTTCGCCCGCTGTAGTTTCAACCGCTGCCGCTGAAACAGGAAAGCGCCTGATAACAGAAGCACCAACGCACCTGAAGCAATACCGCCTATCCACAGGTTCTTTTTACTGAGTTTGTTTTCAGCAGTGGTGAGCTGTAGTTGTTGTTCAGTGATTTCTTTATCCTTCAGCGCTGTGCGGTATTGGGTTTCTAACTGATTGCTATACCTGAGTTTCCCGGCATTATTCATACTGTCCTGAAGTGCAGCCGAGAGCGTCCGGTAATGATAGGCCTGCTTGTATTTGCCTAAGACACCATACATTTCGGCAAGATTATGATAAATATCCGGTAGCATATAGCTCCTTCCTTTTTTCTCCAGTACAGCAAGAGCAGACTCTAAATAATGCACCGTTTTTTCGTAATTCCCGGCCAGGTTATAAGCACAAGCTGTATTTATTAAATTGCCAGCATAAGAGTTGGTTTCAGGGTCATCAATAAGTTCAAATTGTTTTTTAAAATAAAACAGCGCCTTCCGGGGTTCTTTCTTCTGAAGGTAAAGTACACCATAGCGTGAATTTAACTCAGCTTCTGCTTTGGGTGTCAAAGGAAAGTTTTGATTTCTAATTTTTTCCAAATATAAAAATGCATGTTCCAATTCGTTCTTTTCGAGATAAGTAGCCGAAAGCCCATGATAACTGTTTATCAGTTCTGATTGTAATTTTTTTTCCAGAGCAATTTTTCCGGCATTTTTGAAATAAAACAATGCTTTATCATACTGCTTTAGTGTCAGGTATGTGTTTCCGATAAGCCTGTTTGTTGTTGCTATAATGTCATATCTTTTCTTAACCTGCAGTGCATTCATTGCCATACTTTTGAAGTAATAAATAATAGCACTGTCCGCCATACCCTGCGAACTAAAAACAGCCCCCATACCATTATACCATACGGCAAGTAACTCATAGTTGCTGATACAATAGGGATAAGCCTTTTTATAATAAGACAAGGCTTTGGGTATATCGTTTTTTACGCCAACGTATGTCCCCCCAATCGACATTAATATACCAGCTATTCCCCGGTTATATTTAAGTTTTACTGCCTCGAGAAGTAGGTTATTTAATAAATGGATTGCACTATCCGGATACTGCTCTTTTATCCCGTTTGCTTTTCTTATCAATGTATCTATCGGTATTGTATGCTCTTTCCCCGCCTGTTGGGTGTTGATAAGCAGCATATCCTGTGCCAAAAGGCCGGAGGGGAGTAGCAGAGAAAACAATATGCATAATACACTTTTCATTATCGGATCAGGAAAGTCAACTTTTTACAAGTAAGCTATAAATATACAAACTTTTTATACAGATGCCCGGGCAATGAGATGGTTTGGAAATGTTTTTTTACACAAAAAACACCTTCTTTTTTGCATAATAACCCGGTAAGTGTTTACACTCAAAATTTCTACATTGAGTGTTTACCTGTTTGCTTTTGGTTTTGTTACACTTTACTATTGTAGTAAGAATTCAGCAATTATGGAGCTGCCCGCCTTGAAAGATTTATTGTTATTTATTATTTCTTAATTTAACCATTAAAAATTATTTGATTATGCAGAAAAAGTATCCACATTTTCTAATCCTCCTTTTATGCAGCAGCATTATTTGCTATGCACAACAGCCCTATTACAACCAACGGCCGGAATTTCTAAAAGCCAATAGTGTATGGGCTTTCGGCAGAATGGCGGGAATAGATTTTAATAGTGGCGGGCCGGAACCCATCAAAACTGCAATAAATTTCCATAGGAAATAC
>JBEBVI010000046.1:0-16576 GCA_040392805.1 Taibaiella helva | reverse complement strand
TGCAATAATATTAATATGTTGTTTTAAGGTATTTTCTCTTCTTAAAGTCCAAAGGCATGACGGTACTTGAGGAATTTATTCTGACTATTTTACTAAGCAATACAGACAAAGTAAACTTCTTTTTTATCATAAAGGCACTGAGACGCAAAAGTATAAAAAGAAAGCCTACTTCGATAAAATAAGCTTAAAACCTACACCATGGACTGTTTGCAACTCTACGCCTTCTACATTTTTAAGATATTTCCTTATTTTGGTCATAAATACATCCATGCTTCTGCCTAAGAAATAATCTTCCTTCCCCCATACGTTCAATAAGATGTCTTCCCTTTTTACTACCGCATTACTATGCATACAAAGATATTGCAACAGGTCGGCTTCTTTTTGTGTTAGCTGCTGCTTATGATTACCATCGATCAGCAACAGATTGTTATAATCAAAGGTCAGACTGCCCAGCTGAAATTTTTCTGCCGCCTCGTTGGATTTTCGCTGTGTTCTCTTCAGGAATACTTCAATGCGTAGTAGCAGCTCCTTCATGTTAAACGGCTTGGTAATATAATCATCTCCGCCGGACTGAAAGCCGGCAATACGGTCTTCATCCATAGATTTGGCTGTGATAAAAAGAATAGGGATCTTGTCATTTTTTTTCCTGATCTGGGTAGCCAGGGTCATCCCGTCTTTTTTAGGCAGCATTACATCCAAAAGGCAAATATCTACATTATGGCGCATAAACTGCTGCCATCCGCTCTCACCGTCGGAGCTGAAAAGAACCTCGTAGCCATTTTCTTCAAGATTATCTTTTACTACGAACCCCAGTGCGCTGTCGTCTTCCACTAAAAGGATTTTTGCTTTAGGCTGTTGCATATTGATAAAATTTAATTTTTATAAAAAATAAGAGTAAAACAACTTCCCTTCGATGGTTTGCTGTTGCATAAAACCTCTCCGCCGTGGGCACGCGCAATAATACGTACATAATTTAGTCCCAGTCCGAATCCTTTTACATTATGCAGGTTGCCCGTAGGCACACGGTAGAATTTTTTAAACAGCATTTTCTGATGGGCTTTGTCTATTCCGACACCATTATCACAAACTTCTATAGTAATTTGTTTATTATTTTCCTTCAGATAGATATCTATAACGGGATTTTCTTCCGTATATTTTAAAGCATTATCCACTAAATTACTGACGGCGTTTTTCAGATGCAGCCGGTCACCCATATAAGCCACCTCATGATCCGGCATGTGCAGGTGAACCAGGGCGCCCTTTTTCGCCAACATACTCTCAAAGCTGTTCACCACTTCCTGTATCAGCTCCTGCCATATCAGCGGTCCCTTACGCAGCTCGATCTCCCCCTTCTCCGCATGCGCCATCTGCAGTACCCGCTCTACATGCAGCACCAGCTGGGAGGCCTCATTGTCAATGATCGTGGCATAGTTTAAGAGCCGCTGGGGATTACGGATAATATCCGGTTTCTTCAATACTTCGGCCGACAGCTGGATCGTAGCCAGGGGTGTTTTAAACTCATGAGTCATATTGTTGACAAAATCCTTTTGCACTTCACTCAGCCGCCTTTGCTTCAAAATAACAAACACCACATAGCCCAAAAAGATCAGAACGCAAAGCAAAACCAGCGACGACAGTATCCAGATAGACAGCTGAGCGGCCAGGTAATTTTTCCGGTGTGGGAAATAAACGCCAAAATAATAGTTTTCCTTAGACAGACGGGGAAAATTCATCACCGGTTCGAAAGCGTCCTTGCTGCCGCTCATATGCACATAGTGGTAGCTGAACAGGGTATCACTTTCACAATCGTACTGGCCAAATTCAAAATCGGTAATAATATCTCGCTTTTCAAATTCGGCGCTTAAAAAATGCTGAAGCACATCCGGGTCTATATGCACATTGGTCTGAACAATAAAATACTCCGGCTGGATCTGCTCTACTACGTTAGATACCATGGGCTGAATTCTCTTCATCTCCCATATTTTCAGCGCAACGCTCCTCAGCCCGTTATTGACATTCAGGTTAAATTCCTTCTCCTCTAAGTCGTATGCCTTTTTTACCCAATACACCTGTGTGGCAATAATGCCTATAGCCGATAACAGCGCCAGCACAAGTATTAATCTGATAGTCGCATTCTTCATTTACCAAACAAATGTAACCGGATTGACACAGCTTAACAAAATATAGACTTTTATTCACATTTGCTTAAAAAATAACCTGTACCGGGCTTCCGCGGCCCCGGTTAAGTATAACAAAACTGCCCAAACCGGACCAGGTCCCCGATCAGGCGGTCTGGCAGCTCTGCAAAGCTCATATGTCCGCATGCCGGGTATATCACCACATCGTTGACCGGGGCAATACTGCACTGTTTCAGCATATCCTCCATAGTCGTTGCGGTATCCTCCTCTCCTATGATCCACTGTACCGGAAATGCAGCCTGCTTCAAGAACTCCAGCTTATCCGTACGTTCCATAATAGCAGTATAAAAAGCGGCCAGCGCATCCGACGATAAGCGGTCGCCATTATCCACCACCTGATGCACTGCATCCGGGTTCTGTCGGGCAAATTCCGCTGCAAAAAGATTCTGAGCCATCCCTTTCAGGAACATCCTTTTCTCTGCCGGTCCTTTTTGTATCAGGGCGATCGACTTTTTCCTGTTTTCCTTTTTGCTTTCACTGTCTGCCGAAGCCAGGGAATGAACCATAGAAAGACCTTTAACCCGCTGTGGAAATAAGGACGCAAGCTCCATAGCAACATAGCCGCCCATAGAATGCCCCGCAACGACTACCTTATCCGCCTGCTCCCGGTCAAGCAATTCCGCTACTGCTTTGGCCATATAATGTATGGAAAGAGGTGTCTCCGGTAATGCACTGTTCCCCGCACCCGGCAGATCGGGTATAATCAGCTTATAGTACTTTGCCAGCTCCGGGCTGATCGTATGCCATGCCCTTCCATCGTTAGGGAAGCCATGCAATAAAAGCAGAGGATGCCCTTCACCCTCAGTTGTATAGTGAATCATAGTATTTACTCAATTGTTTCTTTAGCACTGGCGCCGGCAAGGGCTACAGTTGTTTTATAAATATCCACATAAATATACATCAGGCTTATCAATAGCGGCGAAAGCTCTATCAAAGGCAGCCGCTGGATACCTATTACATGAATAAACAGCGCCACGATCAGCAAGCTTATAGCAGCAAGCGCATATATCTTCAGCCAGGTTTTCTTTTTCCCGGCAAAAAAGGCAACAATAACATTCAGCGGGATAGCCCAGAGTATGTTATAGTTATTGGAGCAGCTTTGGTGATCTGTCCCTGCCCACATATATACCATCAGTATACCCAACAGCCCCGTAACGAATAGCAGTATAAAGCGGACAGCTGACCTGAGGTAATAAAACGAGCGTATATGAAATACCAGGATCACGATGATCAATACGCCCACCATGGCCCACATAGGACCATTCAGCGTACGGCCAATTGTCGTTCTATAATCGAGTATAGTATGCTCCGATGCTACAAGATGTGCTCCTTTATAATGCGCATGCACCAGTCCTTTATATAGAAAATCCGGGAGGAACATGCTGCCTTCATTGGTCATTACACTATCCACCTTACTACCAAGAAGCAGGTTAATACCAAAGCGCTCCCAATGTTTATGGCTCAGGTATTGATTAATAACAACGCGGTAGCTGACCAGCTTATCGTCAAGTGCATCACCAAAATAAAACTCCTCACCCAGTGCTCCGGGGAAAAGATCCCTGACCCGTGTGGCGCAATTATCAAAGAGGAAGTCATATTTATAGCTTCTGTTCTCCGGCAAAAGATTTTTTTCTAAAAAAGCAACAAATGTCCCGGCATCTTTCCCGTTCAGATCCAGTATCTGTTCCTTCACATACCGCTTTTCGTATACATAAGTTTCTATAAAATCGGCATACGTGCTTTTATCGAGGTAATAAAGCAGCTTACCCGATACAAACTTCTGGTAAAAATCCGGATCGCTGAAATTAAAGGTCCCGTAGTTATATACATGATCCGTTTCGTCGATCTTATTGATCACCCGGACCCCTGTATGACCAAAAGAAGCATACAGCTCATCGCCCAGGCCACAGGTGAGTATACTGATCTGAACAGGGGCAGGCGCAACTGTATCAGGAACAGGCGGAGCATCTTGTGCGGCAGAAAAAAAGGAAATAAGGGAAAATAAAAAAAGCTGGAAATATACTTCTCGCCTGATCCTCTTGTGCAATTTTTTTCCAGGCTTTCCCCTTACCCCCATCGCCTCTGCCTTAGCGCCCCTTCGAAGGAGTGGGAAACGGACGGAGGAGGAACCAGGCAATGAAAAATAATGATTGCATATTTTCATCAGGTGTGCAGTATAACGCATGTAGCTGTACTTTATTTTAAGATAACAAATACAAAAGCAATATTAAGATGACAGGAAAAGGAATATTAAGATGACAGGAAAAGGAATAAACAAATAATCTTATTACATAGTAATCAGGGAAACCAGCTGCTCCAGGAACCGTTTATCTTCTTCGTCAAAAGCATTCAGTACATCTGCATCTGCATCCAATACGGCAACTACCTTTCCATCTTTAAAAACAGGCACTACTATTTCAGACATCGAGTTGCTGTTGCACGCTATATGTCCCGGGAAAAGACGGACATCCGGCACAATTATCGTTTCTGCATTTTGCCAGGCCTTTCCACACACGCCTCTTCCATAAACGATACGGGTACAGGCCAGAGGCCCCTGGAATGGCCCCAGCACCAGCTCTTCCCCTTTCACGAGATAAAACCCCACCCAGAACCAGCCGAACTGTGTTTTCAGGGCTGCAGATATATTAGCCAGGTTAGCGATAAGATCATGCTCCTGCTGCAACAGGGCTGCTATCTGAGGCAGAAGGGCTTGATACTGTTCGCTCTTGCTGCCCAATGCCACAATTTGCTCTTCGGCCATAGTGCTTTACTTAATAGTTTTAGGCAAAAGTCACACAAAAATGGCAATTAATGGTAACTTTGCGGTCAAAATAATCAGACAAATGCCAGAGAAGCCCAATATATTTGCCAGCATACTCGGTATGAAATGTCCGAACTGCCGTAAAGGACATATGTACAAAAACAAAAGTATTTTCCCTTTAAAAAATATGATGGATATGCCCGAGCGATGCCCGGTATGCCAACAGAAATTTGAACTGGAAGTCGGCTTTTATTACGGCACAGGCTATGTCAGCTATGGGCTTTCGATAGCTTTGGCTATATTTAATATCATCTGGTACAGTTTGATTTTCGGATTCTCCTGGAAAGACAATAGTATCTTCTGGTACCTGGGCATTACTGTCTTCATGCTCATTTTATTGCAACCGTTTCTGATGCGCTATTCGAGAGTGCTTTATTTATATATGTTTGTATCGTATAATAGCCGGGAAGTAAAACTACAAAAGCAAAATGACATAGCTGCTTCTTTAGAGGAGAAGAGTCAGTAATATATAAGCAGGTTATAGCTGCGTATGTCGGCTTGCAGGCTAAATGTATTTCCCTGACAGGCTTTCCGGCCAGATTATCTTATACTATCATGATGGTTTTCGAAAAAGGACGTATCATTTTTCCAGGACGGATACCCTTACTTTGAGAGGCATAAGGTCCCGGTTTTGATTTTTAATTTTTGAATTTTGACTTAAACACAATATGCAATTATCCATAGAAGGTAAACACGCTCTTATTGGCGGCGGCTCGCAGGGAATAGGTAAAGCGATAGCTGTAGAATTAGCCGCTCTGGGCGCCAGCTGCACCCTCCTGGCAAGAAATGAGGAGGCGCTGAAAAGCGCTGTAGCCGAACTGCCCTCACCTAAAGGGCAGCAACATAACTATCTAATTGCCGATTACAATAATTATAACGCACTGGAAGAGCTCATTTCATCATATATAAAAGAACGGCCCGTAGATATATTGATCAATAACAGCGGAGGGCCGGCAGGAGGGCCCGTCACAGAAGCTTCAGCAGAAGCGTTCTTAACAGCCTTTCAGCAGCACCTGATCTGTAATCATTTACTTACCCACCTGGTTGTACCCTTTATGAAAACATCAGGTTATGGTCGCATTATCAATATTATTTCAACATCCGTGAAGATTCCGCTGAAGAACCTGGGTGTCAGCAATACGATACGGGGCGCAGTAGCTTCCTGGTCCAAGACGATGTCTAACGAACTGGGCAAACACGGAATTACGGTTAATAATATTTTGCCGGGAGCTACGGCTACTGCCCGGCTAAAGTCTATTATCGACAATAAATCCGGTACTACGGGACGACAGGTGGAGGAGATAGAAGAGGAAATGCTGTCCGAAATCCCGATGGGCAGGTTCGGGCAACCGGAAGAGATAGCTGCTGTAGCCGCATTTCTGGCTACACCCGCAGCCGCCTACGTCAATGGTGTAAGCATACCGGTGGACGGAGGCAGGACGGGAACGGTATCCTAAGCAGAGAAGCGATTAATCGCTTCTCCTATAGGGAACAAATGCCCACAATTTGGTGCAAAAGCTCCCCTTGTCGCGGACAGGAGTAATAGGATTCGCACAAGGTGATAAAACGAAAGGAGATGTCTCCAATCCGCTATCGCTGCGGCCGACATGACGAGGAAACTATATAGTACGACTGACGGTTGCGGAGTGTAATTTGGCATAATGTATACGATAAGGCTACATAACATTCTTGTTTTGAATTTTCACTTTTGAATTTTGAATTTCCTCAGATAATGTATGGTATTATAGGCTATCCTTTAAGTCATTCTTTTTCTCCGGCGTACTTTAATAAAAAATTCGCTGCATTAGGCTTGCCGGATGTTTACAAAAGCTTCTCTGTTGAAAGCATTGAAGAGCTTGGCAAAGTATTAAGCGAGAACAAAGCACTAAAGGGATTTAACGTTACCATTCCTTATAAAGAAAGTATCCTGCCTTTGCTGGATGAAGTTGATGAAACAGCTGCAGCTATAGGCGCCGTTAATTGTGTATGTGTAAAGCACGGATATACCAAAGGCTATAATACAGATATAATCGGTTTTTCAGAAACATTGCTACCCCTGCTCAGAGCGCATCATACAGATGCTTTGGTATTGGGCACCGGCGGGGCTTCAAAGGCCGTCACCTTTGTACTGAAACAGCAAGGGATATCCTACAAGCTGGTATCCCGTTCACCAACGATATCTTCCTTATCCTATAAGGATATAGATCAGGCCTGTATCCAACGTCATAAGCTCGTCATCAACACGACACCGGTGGGCATGTATCCGCAAACAGACGAATGTCCGGATATACCATATAGGTATTTAGGGGAAGATCACCTGTTATACGATTTGATATATAACCCGGCAGAAACACTCTTCCTGCAAAAAGGGAAGGCACAGGGAGCTCTGGTAAAGAATGGTTATGAGATGCTTATTGCACAGGCAGAAGCAGCATGGGACTTATGGAATATGGAGATTTAGAGCAGGAAATATCGTTTTTAAAAAAGAAAGTTATATATTTAACCATATTAACGAACATTAATTATTTAGAATTATGGAAAGCAACAAAATCATCAAGGGAAGCCTGCGCACGGTTATCCTTCAGCTCCTGTTAAACAACGGGAAAATGTATGGTTATGAAATCACCCGTGCGGTAAAAGAAGGCAGCAAAGGAAAGACTAAGATCACAGAAGCGGCTTTATACCCCACCCTGCACAAGCTGGAAGAAGCAGAGTTTCTTAGCGTGAAGGAGCAAACCGTTGACGGAAGAGTAAGAAAGTACTATCAACTGACCCGCAAGGGACGTAAGGAGGCAGATACGGAATTAGAAATATTGAAAGAGGCGATTATCTCCCTTCAGAAAATATTAAAATACGAGATCAAAAGATAAAACGGACTGAATCGTTTTTCTTTCCCTTAAGAGGTCTTCCCTTTCTCCCGGGTTAGCTTCTGGTACCTGCTTCTTGCCGTTTGAATATATGTACTACCCGGATAATCGGTAATTAATAGTTCGTAGTACTGCAGGGCTTTTTGCCTGTCATTTAATATTTCGTCGTAAAGTTGTGCCAGGCGAAAGGCTGCGTCATCTCCCAAAACATCCTGGCCATAATCCGCCAGTATTTTTTCGAGAAATGTAACTGCATCCATGTATCGCCCTTCTTCCTCTGCTATTTTTGCCCGCAGCAGGCAGATATCATCCAGCAACTCCGACTCGGGAAATGCGGTAGCTATACTATCCAGCAATACATCCGATTCCCCGGTTTTATTCTGAAAAAGTAAAAGATCGGCAGCGGCAAACCAGAGCAGTGGCGTAAGGTTGCTGTCGGCAGGGATATTTTCCGTAATCAGTACAGACAAGGCCAGGGCATCATTGGCTATAAGTTCAGAGGTGGAAGCTTTCAGAACCGAAAGCTGTCCCTGCGCCCATTTAAAATCACCTCGATAATACGCCAGCTTCGCATTGCGGAAACGGGCTTCTTCTCCTAAGGCATCTTCTTTAAAGGCTTTGTCCACCTGCGAGTAAATCAAGGAGGCATCCCATATTTTACCCTGGAGCAGGTAATAATCGCCAAGGTCTAATTTACATAATCCTATCTGGTCTTTCCGCATGTTGGGCAGCTCTATTGCCGCTTCCAGCAATGTTATGGCCGTATCTGTATTATGCGCATAGCGAGCCCGCACCATTGCATAATCGCGGATAAAAGGTGACGTCTTTTGTTGCGGATAGACGGAAAAATATTCATCATACTCCTTTAATAATCTTTCGAGCAGCCTGGCGTCTATCGGCCTGCTCTTCTTTACCCGGGATTGCAGCACCTCGATTTTCCCTTCACGGGCGCTCTGGTTAAAGGGAGATGAACCACCCTTGGCCAATACATATTCATAGCCCTTCAGGGCTATATCATACTGCTCTTCTTTTAAAGCGGACCTGCTGAATTGTATCACCCGTTGCCCTTCTTCTTCCAGTTTCTTATCCAGGCTGACGATATTGTTATAAGCGCCGGTATAGTCTCCCTGCTGCGTATACACCCAGGTGGTCAGCTCTCCCCAGACAGGATTATCAGGTTGCAATGTTACTCTTTTATTAATCTGCTTCTGTACCAGCGATATCTTCTTCGGGTCTTCTCCGGTCACTTGCAACAAGGAAGTTTTCACATCGTCCAGTACGTGAGGCTGCATGACCAGTATATCCAGCATTGCTTTCACTGCATCTTCCGTCTTTCCTTCTTTTCCATACAGAAGGGCCAGCTCTGTAGCATACACGTAGGGGTTTTGCACCAGTTGTCGCGCTCTTTCATAAGCAGCTATGGCATACTTTTCCTTTTGTATATGGATAAACGCATCGGCCAGCTGACGCGTCCGGAAATCATCGCCGCTTATTTTGAGCAAAGCAGCTTCATATTGTTCCTCTGCTTTCTTTTTCTGCCCCGACAGTTCCAACACCCTTCCGAGGTCAACCATCATTGCCGGGTCTTCCCTTCGTATACCCGACATGTACCGAACCAGCTGTTCGGCATCCGTATATTTTTGCCCGGCCATTAATGCCCCCAGATAGTTATCATAGGCATTTTTATCAAAGGGGGCAAATTCATAAGCCTTTTTCAGGATAGGGATAGCTTTATCATATTCTTTCTGTTCCAGGTATTGCTTCGCCAACGTAATATCTGTTCCGGGGTTGTTCTGCCCGTACATATTTTTCCCGGAAAGTATATACAGCCCTATAATACAGCTAAAAAGAAACCCAAACTTATTCATAAACCAGTCTTTACCAGTAAAATTCCCAACTTTTGCATGGCTAAAGTACGAATAAAATCAGGTCTGTATTCCTTATTGTTTGATAATATCAACAACGGTGTCGAACGGCTTGAACATTTTACGTATTAAGCTGCTTAAGGTTTATCCCTGTAAAACTCAATATCATGAGGCAATACATAAACCGGCTTGTGCACCCGCCTGATATAAATAACGGCATCAAATACTTCTTCGATAGGATACTTACCGCCATACGGATATCGAAGGTGAGGCCACCAGTAGGCATGCCTGAACTTTTTATTCAATAATTTAGCGGCTCTCGCTGCTCCAACATCAATAAAAAAGGCATCACCAAGCTTTTCCAGATTATGCTCAATAGTATATTTGTGAAATAAACCTGCTTTCTTATTGACTGAATCATTGTTTTCATATTCGCTGTATTTGAGCGATATGGCATAACACCGCTCTTTAAAATCAGGCGAAAGAAACGCCCCAATGCTGCTTTTTATACCCCCGGACTTTAAGGCAGATTTTGCAATAGGTATGTCATGTGCCCAGACGATGATCTTCTTATCCGGGAAAACGGAATCTGCATAATAACGAAGATTTTGCGCCACCATGCTATCCCGGGCTATAGCAATATAATTCTCGTCGAAAAGGCTATACACTGCTACGGCACGGTTTTTAATGACCTGGTACATTATTTTTTCTTCAACAGTGACAGGCCGGTCTAACGAGAGTGCCAGTCTGGCATACTCCTGTTGAATACTTTTTAAAACGGCAATAAATCCATTGTACGCAACTGTATCGGTATAGTGATCTTTCCATACGCCCTTTTCATACTTTGTGGTTCTTATTCTGTTCTTTATGCCGCTATAGTAGCCACACAGCGAATCCAAATGAAACAACCGCTCCTTTTGCTCCTGCCGTAAATAGGGATGAGGGTTCATCCAGTGGTAGCACACAGATTGCTCTCTATACAGGTTGCGGTTGTTTAAAATATTTCCGGCTAACAGATCAAGACCCGATACAGTCAGGCTTGTTGGTACGCTACAAACCTTTTCGAACAAACGTATATTCTCCTTTACCCGCCAATGGGATGCTATACCGGCACGTTGGGCTATACGAAACAAGGTCAGGCTTTCATTTTCTTTAAACCCATAGTAGCCGAACTCTATAGGTGCTTCAAAAAGGAGAACATCAAAATGAAGATGATCATGTAAATATTCAACCAGGTTCGATTAAGATAATTGTATTCCGAAACCATAGGATGATCTTCGCCTAACAATACAATTCTTTTACCTCTGAGGTACGGATCAATAAAATCAAATTTTAGCCGGTTGGCTGAGTCCGGGGCACCTATGTGATAACTGCCTTTCGCCAGCGGTATAACCTGTGCGGCGCCGGGGATCAACCCGGAAAGGCATATCAGTATCGTAATAGAAAGTTGTTTGATGAGCATGATGTATATCTGGGTCTGACCGGATAAGCGTTATCAGTTTACTTTTTCGGTAAAAGTTTTCAGATGGTAAACTTCATTTATTCTGGAAATTTTATTGAAAGTAAAAATAATAACAATTACGTAAAAACAAAAAATCATACCCGCTTAGTGCTTGACAAGAAATCCATATTCCTGTCATCAGCATGATAAGAATAAATATGATTATCCGTCAATAGGGAGTTATATCAAGACAACATTTCATTGCTCCTTCCATATATTACCACACAACTGCCATTCCGAGGCATGGAGAATTTTCTCTCTTACAGAGCAAGGTCACTCAATAGTGCGTGCTCAGAGCGATAGCCTGTCAACAGCATTGCCGTAACAATGCACAACAAAATAATAAAAACAAACAGGCCCCGGCATATATTGCCGGAGCCCGATAACTAAAAAACAAAGTGATTTATCTATTAATAAACAGTATTCTCTGCATCCCAGGTGGTCCATTTAGCAGTCCAGTCGTTGGAAGCATCAAATGCACCTATATAACTTACTGATGTAAAGAAGGAAGGAAGACCGTCGAATTTGGCTCCGGATACAGCAGGTGAGCTGCCCACCAGCAAGAAATTCGGACGTCCGACCTGGCTGGAGATCGCTGCTGCAAACTTGAAAGGATCTGAAAGGCCTACCAGTTGAGTGCTATCCAATATCTGGTTATTGCCTGCAGCTACCCATGCCGCGATATCAAAAGATTCCGTGCTCTTCTTTAACGGTGTAGGACATCCTGCTATAATATTATTGGAGAATTTAAGCAAGCCGTCTAAAGCATTTTTAGATGAAGCTTCACCTTTAGTATCGTCAATATACAGTCCGATAGGGAAGCCCATTACGATAGAGTTATGCAAAGACATGGCAGAGTTGCGGCGTATTTGCGCTCCGTGCTGGTAGTTAGCATTGATGCCACTTGCAGATTTACCTTGTATCGGCCCTACTATGGTCATGTTAGAAAACACCGCTCTTGTCTTCGGATTATTAGTAGTACCGTTACCATCGTTGTCCGATTCAAAGCCATTGGAGCCGCTTTGGTCAGCAATGGTTTTAACCCTTAATGCCACACCAAACTGTACATTACCGGAATAGCCGAAATCTGTGTCATAGTCATCGTCCCAAGTATAAGAAGCAACAAGGTGATCGCAGTTAACTGTACCTCCAAACCACTCAAATGCATCATCTCCGGAACGGTACACCTGCACATAGCTGATAGTAGTACCATTACCTACTCCACCCATGGTCAGGCCGTTAATCTCATTATCCGGTGTATAGGCAATACCTCCGAATTCGATACGTACATATTTTAATATACCGGAATTGTCGGATGCATCATTACCTCCGTACCAGATGTATTCTTTTTCTTTATCTGTTTGTGTAGCTACAAGGCCGCCTTCTATTTTAGCGTCTCCGCCATCAGGATTAATCGGTGCTTTTCCAAGCAGGATAATACCGCCCCAGTCACCTTCCCGGCGCGCCCCGGGCTCTTGTGCAGAGGTAAATACGATGGGTTTATCTTCTGTACCCTCAGCATCAATCTTACTTCCCCGTGTTACGGTCAATGTACCCTTGGTTGCCTTATCTCCCTGGATGATCGTACCCGGGGCAATTTTCAGCGTAGCGCCATTGGTTACGTAGACAAACCCCTTAATAAGATACTTTTTATCAGATGTCCATTCCGTATCGGTTGAGATATCGCCGGTAACAACTACCGTGCCTGAATCGGCAGGATCCACAACAACAGGTGGGTTAGGATCTACCTTATCTTTATCCTTACAGGAAGTCATCCAAAGCGCAGCTGCACCAAAGCTAAGAATAATAAGCTTTTTCATAATCGTGTTTTAAATTTTTCAATTTTGCACAAAAGTAGCGGGGTAGTGTAAACAGAAGATTAAGGCATTATTAAGCCTGTGTAAACTTTGCAAATAACGATTGAGCAGCAATCTGAAGGAAAAAGAAAATGCCAGCCAGGCTATCAATAAAAATTCTCTGAACGAGAATACCAACTTTGGGGTATTTTGTGGGCACTATCATTCGTGGGACATTGGGGACTGTGGGACAGTCTGCCGAGTCCTCGATGTCCCACGAAACAAGGAGAGATGAGCATAACAACAATTGGCGAAACGGGAACATAGTTACACTACTACTTCATTGACTGCACTACCATCTCGGCAATATCTAATACCTGCACATGATCTTCCTGCTCTTTATTTTTAACACCATCCATAAGCATAGTTGTACAGAAAGGGCAGTTAGCGGCAATTACAGAAGCGCCTGTAGCCAGGGCCTCTTCAGACCGCTCGATATTAATGCGTTTATCACCAGGTTCATCTTCCTTAAACATTTGTGCCCCACCGGCACCGCAGCATAACCCATTGGACTTACAACGCTTCATTTCTATCAGCTCTACATCCAAAGCTTCCAATACAGCCCGGGGCGCTTCGTAAATACCGTTGCCCCGCCCCAGATAGCAACTGTCGTGATAGGTAATTCTACGTCCTTTAAAAGCTCCTTCTTCCTGCATCACAATCTTGCCTTCTGCTATCAACTGATTGATAAAGGTAGTGTGGTGAATTACTTCATACGACCCGCCTAATGCAGGGTATTCATTTTTAAATATATTAAAGCAATGGGGGCAGGCAGTAACTATCTTTTTGACATTGTAGCCATTCAACAACTGGATATTGTTGTAGGCCATCATTTGAAATAAAAATTCATTGCCGGATCGCCTGGCCGGGTCGCCGGTGCACATTTCCTCCTTACCTAAAATAGCAAAGGGGATACCTACCTTATTCAATATAGTTGCAAAAGCTTTTGTAATCTTTTGAGCCCGCTGGTCAAAACTTCCGGAACAGCCTACCCAAAATAACACTTCCGGCTCCTTACCCTCGGCCATATACTCAGCCATTGTTTTTATCTGCATGATTTCAAAATTATTAACTTGATTTTACTTCCTGTATATTTCAGGAAATACCGGCTTAAACATACCGCCCAACACATCCATATAACAATCATTCATTTATCTTTAAAGAACTCCGGGCAATCAAACGATGTACTTATTTAATCAGTAATTATATGCTGTATACGTTATTTTAGATCCATGCCGGTTCCCCTCATATTGTTCAAACCAAATATAATCTGATGAAGGAACCCTTTTCAATTTAGTCGGACCAAAGACACTTGCAGGATATCGTTCAAGGAAGATCAGGGTATCGCCCTGCCTTCCGGAATGTACCAATTGCGCTCTGGAAATAACTCCTTTAAGATTAACAAAAATGGTATCTCCGCTCTCTTTTATGGACAACACCGAATAAAAAGAAGAATCTATATGCACTAATGGGGTATCGTACATACGCTGGGGAACCTGATCATAAGTATAATCTACCCGAACATTATATTCTCCCGACACGCCCATTGCAGACTTATCACAGCTATACCAACTCATTACACTGATGAATGAAAGTATGAATAGACCTATCGAAGAAAAACCGGTTTTCATTGGGTTAAATTTTTGATTGAGGTTTTTACAAGAATCAACTTGTCTGCATTTCCTCCATCCACTTATCTCTGTCATCCGGGCTGAATTTCCACGGTGCCATATTATTCTCGATATTGGAGAACATGCTGTTCCACTCCTGAGGTGCATTGCTCTCTTCCATCACCAGGTTACGGCGAAGTTGTAAAATAATAGACAGCGGATCTATGCTCACCGGGCAGGCTTCCACGCAGGCATTACAGGTCGTGCAGGCACGTAGCTCTTCGGTAGAGATATAGTCATGCAATAAAGATTTACCATCATCTGCAAACTGTTTATTCTTATCGATATTCCTGCCCACTTCTTCCAACCGGTCGCGGGTATCCATCATTATCTTACGTGGAGAAAGTTTTTTACCCGTTATATTAGCCGGGCAAACCGCTGTACAGCGTCCGCATTCCGTGCAACTGTAGGCATCCATCAGGTTTTTCCAGCTCAGGTCCTGCACATCTTTAGCACCAAAACGCTGCGGCTCGGCCGGACTGTCGGTGGCCGGTGGCGCTTTATCGGGCTCCATCATATACAACACTTCCTTCTGTATGTCTTCCATATTTTCCATCTGCCCTTGTGGCACAAGCTTGGCATAATAGGCATTGGGAAAAGCCAGTACAATATGCAGATGTTTGGAATAAGGCAGGTAATTGAGAAAAGCAAATATACCGGCGATGTGCAACCACCAGCAAGTCCGCTCAATACCCACCAATGTGCCTTCAGACATGCCGGAGAATAAGGGCGCTATCAGGCCCGATACCCAGAACGGCTTACCGGTATTATAATAATGCGCTGCACCCAGCTGCTGCAGGTTATAATCAGCCGCATTCATAGTCAGTAATAAAATCATCAATACAATTTCCGTAACCAGTATAGCATTGGCATCGGTCTTAGGCCATCCGTCCAGCTCTTTCTGGCTGAGCCGTTTCAGCTTTAAAATATTTCTTCGAACCAGGAAAACAGCACATGAAATTAAAACCAGCGCCGCCAGTATTTCAAAACAGCCGATAAGCACAGCATATAAATTCCCGGTATAAGGAGCAAAGAGCCGGTGTGTCCCGAAAAGGCCATCTAAGACGATCTCGAGTATTTCAATATTTATGATAACAAAACCGGCATACACAAAGAAGTGAAGTATAGCCGGTGTCATGCGCTTAAACATTTTCTTTTGCCCGAAAGCAAGAAGGAGCACATTTTTCCAGCGTAAGGATGGATGATCATTAATCTTTTTACTTCTGCCCAATTTAATATTGCGCCGTATAGCGCCCACCTTACGGGCAAAAAGTATGGTAGCCGTTAGAAGTAATAAAAGGAACAATACCTGCTGAACAATTTGCATGTAATATTATTTTCTGTAGTTGTCGTCTTCATCATATAGCGAACTAAGTCACGCTTAATGCTCTCCTCATATAGGAAAACAACCGGTATATCATACTGCGAAAGTACGGCCTTTCACGGGAATTAGGCCATATTGTCATTTTTTTGTAAAAAATAATAGGCCACAGTTATGAGCTCAACACATAGATTTTCAACAAATTAAACACACCAATAATACCCAAATTAACCTCAGGAGATCATCTGCATATATTCGTCCATCCATCCGTTCAGGCGGCTCACAAAGCTTTCTTCTTTTACATTACTAAAATAGTCGCCCTGCGCCATGATTTTACCAAGAAGGGTATCCTGGGCATTCGTGCATTTAAGGGCATAAACATACGGAGTATGGGAAAACGATACCATCTCATACACAGAATTAAACTTCCCGGGGAAACGTAAACCCAGATCTTTCTCAATTTTTTTCCTTTCCAGG
>JBEBVI010000045.1:0-16583 GCA_040392805.1 Taibaiella helva | reverse complement strand
ATGCACGGGGTGGTCGTGGCAAAATGTACCAGCTCTTTGGGAATGAGATGGAGCAGATTATTAATGAATTAAATGAAGCCTTGGCAGCATAGCATCGTATCTAAGCAAGATTTTTCTTTTGCTAAGCAAGGTGTCAAAAAAATAATAAAATAACTGAAAATCAACACTTTAAAACAGATAAACAAGATTTTTAAGGAAATAAGCAAGCATAGAATGAATACTCCGCTTTCCAAAATAAATACAATAGTTACCCGGGAATACCTGCAAACACAAAGGGAAAATCAATACTTTGAGCGAAAGGGGCTGGGTGAAAAGGACATTAAGCCGGTAAAAATAGCCGAGGAATTAATCGGTATGCTGAATGCCGATGGCGGGATTTTGGCATTTGGTGTAGCCGATAACGGAACAATTGAGGATTTGACTACGCTGGGAGATAAACTTGATGCTTATCGCAAACTGGCTTTTGATTTTATCAAGCCTCCTTGTAATATCCATTTGGAAGAAATAAACCTAGACGGTAAGTTAATATTCCTGTTCCATGTAGAGCAGGATATGGAACGGGTATTTTGCCAGAGAGATAATGATAACGTGTATTTGAGAGTTTTGGATACGAATCGGCTTTTAGACCGGGACAGAATCAAGAAACTGGAGTATGATAAATCCATCAGGCGTTTTGAAGAAGAAACCACAAAAAATTTTGATGTCGATGATTTCGATCAGGAATTGCTGAACGAATACAGGCAAAAATTAAATTATAAAGGTGATGTTTATGATCTGTTGGTCAAGCGACATTTAGCGCATAAGAAAGATAGCACCTACCAATTTAAGCATGCGACAGTACTGTTATTTGCTAAAGATCCCGAAAAATATATTCCATCCGCATCAGTGCGCTATATCCGTTATGAAGGAGTTACTGCATTAACAGGAACCAGTCACAATGTGATCAAAGATGAGCGTTTCGAAAACAATATACCCCGCTTAATTGAAGAGATCAAAGTATTTTTAAAAGCCTCTTTTAAAGATTACTACTTTTTGGATATGGACACCGGTAGGTTTATTAAGGTTCCCGAATATCCGGAAGAAGCCTGGCTCGAAGGCATTGTCAATGCCTTGTGCCACCGCTCTTACAATGTACAGGGCAATGCCATATACATCAAGCATTTTGACGACCGGCTGGAAATCAGCAACAGCGGTCCTTTGCCTGCACAGGTGACCATTGACAATATAAAAACAGAACGTTTTGCCCGGAATCCTAGAGTAGCCCGGGTGCTGGAAGATCTGGGTTATGTACGTCAATTGAATGAAGGTGTTTCCAGGATTTACGAGTCTATGGAAAAATCAATGCTTTCCGTACCAGAATACAGTGAAAAAAACGGCAATGTGTACCTGGTATTACGAAACAGGGTTAGTCGGCACTCGAAGACCATTCACGACGCAGTGATGGAAAAAATCGAAAAAGACTGGAAACAGTATAATGATACGCAACGGAAAATATTGCTTTACCTCTTTACCCGGCACACCGCTACTTTGGGAGAAATTGTGGATTATGTTCAGATCAATGAGAATACCGTGCGCACTTATTTAAACAAAATGATAGACGATGGTATGCTGGATCGGCTAAGCGAAAAACAGCGCGACAAAAATGCGCTATACCGGTTTAAAAAACAATAAGCAAGATTCAGGAAGGATTAAGCAAGATGTTAAAATAAATGTAAAGTGCTTAAAATGAATGTTTTGTGAATAATATACAAGATTTACTACGACATAAGCAACATTTTTGTATGATCAAGAATCATATCATCAGCTCTTACCATATTGAGTTGGAAGATCTGGATTATACGCCGTTTGATGCCCGGGGTGGTCGTGGCAAAATGTACCAGCTCTTTGGAAAGGAGATGGAGCAAATTATTAATGAACTAAATGAAGCGTTAGCGGCATAATGAGAGAAGACTGGATAGAAATTAAGATAGGTGATATATTTACTACTGTAACTGGAAATACTCCTTCAAAGAAAAATCCAGAAAATTATGGAGGAATAATTCCATTTGTAAAACCTCCTGATATATTAAATTCTATTATCAAAAGTAGTGAAGAATTTATCTCAGACGTTGGTAAATCAAAAGCCAGAATATTACCTGTTAACTCAGTTCTTGTAACTTGTATTGGCAATTTAGGCAGAGTGGGGATTAACACAAAATCTGAAGTAGCTTATAATCAGCAAATTAATGCCATTTACCCATCGCTGTATATACATCCAATATATATATATTATCAAGCTCAAAACCTTTCGTTTAGAGCTCAGCTAGAAAAGTTAAGCACTTCTACAACCGTTGCTCTCGTTAACAAGAGCAACTTTGATACTATTAAAGTAAAACTTGCTCCTCTCTCCGAGCAACGTGCCATTGTCAAAAAAATAGAACAACTATTCTCTTCTTTAGATGCCAGTATTACATACCTTAAAAAAGCACAGGGACAATTAAAAATTTATCGACAAGCCGTTTTGAAAAAAGCGTTTGAAAGCTATGAATTTAATAAAAAACTTAAAGAAATATCAATTTGTATTTCCGATGGAGATCACCAGCCTCCGCCTAAATCCGAAATTGGTATTCCGTTTATTACAATTTCAAATGTTGACAAATCAAATAACAAAATTGATTTCCAAAATACATTTAAAGTTAAAAGTGACTATTTTTCTAATTTAAAAGAGAACAGAAGGCCGTTGAAAGGTGACGTTTTATATACTGTAACTGGTTCTTTTGGAATTCCAATTTTGATAGATTATGAAAAAGACTTCTGTTTTCAACGTCATATTGGATTAATTAGACCTTTAATTACTACTAATTCTAAGTGGTTGTTTTATTTGCTACAAACCCCACAAATTTATTCTCAAGCAAGTGCAAGTGCAACTGGAACAGCACAAAAAACGGTATCTTTAAACTCATTACGAAATTTCAATGTACCATGTCCATTTTTCGAAGAACAACATCAAATCGTCAAAGAAATCGAATCCCGTTTATCAGTTTGTGATGCAGTAGAAGAGCAGATTAAAACCAGCTTGGATAAAGCTGAGGCTTTACGGCAAAGTATCTTGAAAAAAGCCTTTGCCGGAGCATTATTGACACAGACAGAATTGGAAGCCTGTCGAAAAGAACCGGATTATGAGCCGGCTTCGGTGCTGTTAGAAAAGATAAAGTCAGAGAAACAAACCGGCAAGAAAAATACAAAGAAAGAAAAAGCTATTATTCCGGCCAAACCGGCAGTTGCAGCAATAGAAAAAATATCTGCTGATATTCAGGCAGGTCTGATCGCCAAAGTAATCCGGCTTCATGAAGACAATCCGCAACATCATACATTATTGACGCATATCAAATGTGAAAAGCTCTCCCATTTGGTCGAATACCACCTGCAAATCCCTTTGGGCAGACAGCCGGTAAAGGATGCCGCAGGTCCAGATGATTATCCACGATTGAAAAAAGTAGAACACCGGGCCAAAATGGCCGGCTATTTTTCCGTACAGAAAAATAAAATAGGACATACTTATGTTTCGGGCAAAGGAATCGAAAAAGCAATTACACAATTCGAAAAGAATCTGTCAGAAGAACAGAAACAACGAGTTGATCAATTACTCCATTTATTCCTCACATTCGATCTGGAACAAGCTGAAATTGTAGCCACGATATATGCAGCCTGGAATAATTTGCTAATTTTAGGAAAGAAGAGACCTACAGATGAGGAAATTGTACAAGAGGCCCGTTACAATTGGTCAGACCGGAAACTGGGATTGGAAGAGCATCGTTTTTACAAAGCCATTGAGTGGATGCAAAAAGACACCGTCAATCTTATACCAACCGGATATGGAACACTCGTAGATTTTCCTAAAAAGAAAAAGTAAGCCTATGCCAGCAGAAAGACCTATAAAAATTATGTTATCATCAACTGTTTATCACTTTAAAAATGAAATAGAACAGATATATGCAACCTTAACTGGAATGGGGTATGAAGTTTTGTGTTCTCACATGGGAACAATATATAATATTCCTGGACAACCACCTTTGGTCTCTTGTTTAAAATCAGTTGAAGACTTTGATTTCTTTTTTGTAATTGTCTTGCCTTTTTATGTTTCAGGAATAACTTTTCAAGAGTTTGAAAAGGCGATAGAATTAGATAAACCCAGGGGTTTTTTAGCACATTCACATGTTGTATTTGCAAAACAGCTTCTGAAACAAAAAATGTTTTATAGAGACGGTAGACGTAAAAACTTCAGATTGAAAAAGACTAATGTATTGGACGATCTACGAGTTATTGATATTTACAATATGGCAATAGGTGAAGGGTTACCATTAGGTAATAGAAGATGGACACAGGAATTTTATAAGTATCCTTTAGATGGAGCTCCTTTTGTGGTAAGCCAATTTGAGGATGAGAGATTTATAAGAGATTTAAAAAATTTAAGAGATGGAGAATAACAGTTCAAAATTCAAAAACCTGATTGCGAAGGGCGAGAACGAAGAATTAGCTTTTCTTTCGTCCTTTGATTTGGAAAAAATTGCGCAAACAATCTGCGGCCTTTTGAATGCAAAAGGCGGAAGATTAGTTATAGGAATTGATCAAAACAAAAACTTGGTTGGTATTCCGAATGATATTTCGGTAGAAGAAGCAGAGCAGTATCTGGTACAACATATTGTCCCGGAAACACCTTTCGATGCAAATATAGAAACTTATAATGGAAAGCACTTTATGATTGTCCGTGTATGGGAAGGATCTAAACAACCCTATATTTTTGAAGGAACCATTTATTTCCGAAGAGGTATTCATACCCAAAAAGCAACCTCCGAAGAAATTGCATCCTTAATCCATACCCGACAGCAAAATGAATTGCATTGGGAGCGTCAGGTATCTTTTGGTGTAGAACAGGAAGATCTTGATCAAAAGCTGATCCGTAAAATTATGCAGACATCACAAAAGAATCGTCGTAGCAATTATGAAGGAGAGGATTTATTAGAATTTTTGAATCATTACGGATTATTTAATAACGGCTCTTATACCAATGCTTGTGTAATATTGTTTGCCAAAAATCCTATTCGTTTTCTGCCACAGGCCCGGGTACGACTTACGGAATATGCCGAAGGAAAAACAGATAAATCACTGATTCGTGATGAAGTATTGGAAGGAAACCTGTTCTCTATACGGGAACGCTTAGAACAATATGTTCAGAATCTAGGCACAAAAAGCATTTTCGATGAAAAACATTGGCAACGGGTGGATTTTGCATATCCTGAAAAAGCATTGCAGGAAGGAATTATCAATGCTTTGATACATCGGGACTATAGCCGTTTTAACAGTCAAATGACACTTTCGGTTTATCCGGATAAATTGACCATTGCCAACAGCGGAAATCTACCCGATGATATTAACATTAAAGATCTTAAGACCAACCACCGTTCTTTTCCAGTAAATCCGGACATTGCTCATATGGTATTTTTGATCGGGTATATTGATAAGCTGGGACGTGGGACATTAAAGATTTTAGAAGAATGTAAAGAAGCTGGTCTTCCAGCACCAGTTTGGAAGCAAAGTAAAGGAGAAGTAATACTTACATTTCATGGTCCTAAAACAGATACTCCTAAAGCGGGAGCTCTTCTTGATAATGATGCAATAAAAAGACTTAATGATGCAGTAAGTGATGCAGTAAGTGATGCAGTAAGTGATGCAGTAAGTGATGCAGTAAGTGATAGACTTATACTTGTAGTAAAGTTACTTTATACAGAAGGTCCCCTAACACTCAAAACCTTGATGGATAGCCTGAATGTGTCAAGAGCTACCATGCAAAGAGATCTTTTATTATTAAACTCGCATCATCTGTTAAAGTTAATAGGCTCCAATAAGTATAGAGAATATGATCTAAATGATGCGATAAAACAAAACCTTGATGCGATAAGAAACTAATATTAGTAACTGTTGATGCAATAAGAGCATCAATGATGCAGTAAATAATCAGTTACTAATAAAGTAAAAATAAGAAAATGACAGAAGCGACAATAATATCAAAAATATGGAACCTTGCCAATGTGATGCGTGATGACGGAGTTGGTTATGGCGATTACCTGGAACAAATAACCTATCTCTTATTCTTGAAAATGGTGGAAGAATTGAATAAGCCACCCTATGATAAGAAGATTCAATTGCCATTTATCAAAGATGTAGATGGAAATGAATTAAAAGACGGAGAACGCTGTACCTGGGAAAATCTTCGCTCAAAGAATGGAGCGGCATTAGAAAACTTCTACACCCAATTGTTACGAACACTGTCTACAGAAAAGGGTATGTTGGGACAGATCTTCACTAAAAGTCAGAACAAAGTCCAGGATCCGGCAAAATTATTAAAGATTATTGCACTCATAGATAAAGAAAACTGGGCATTGATGGGTGCTGACATCAAAGGTAAGATCTATGAAGGTCTATTAGAAAAGAATGCAGAAGATACCAAGTCTGGTGCAGGACAATATTTCACACCTCGTGCCTTAATACGTACAATGGTAAAATGTGTACAACCTCAACCGATGAAAACAATCGTAGATCCGGCCTGTGGATCTGGCGGTTTCTTTCTGGCCGCCTATGATTATATTACAGAACATAATAAACTAGATAAAGAAGAGAAGAAGTTTTTAAAAGATAAAACCTTTCATGGCAACGAAATTGTTGCCAATACTCGTCGGATGTGTCTGATGAACTTATACCTGCACGGGATAGGAGAAATAGACGGTGAACCATTGATCAAATCAAGTGATGCGCTCATTGCACCAGATCATAACACACACGATTATGTCCTGGCCAATCCGCCATTTGGCAAAAAAAGCTCCTATATAGTTACTAATGATGAAGGAGAAGCCGAAAAAGATGATCTGAGCTATAACCGTCAGGATTTTTGGGAAACAACATCTAATAAACAATTGAATTTCCTTCAACACATCAGAACATTGTTGAAAATAGACGGCGAAGCAGCAGTAGTATTACCGGATAATATCTTATTTGAAGGAGGAGCAGGTGAAGAGGTTCGGAAACAACTGCTGAAAACAACAGAATTACATACCATACTACGCCTGCCAACGGGCATATTCTATGCAAATGGAGTAAAGGCTAACGTATTGTTCTTTACCAATAAAAAAGGGGGAAAAGAAGCGTCGACTAAAGAGATCTGGATATACGACTACCGCACAAACGTCCATCATACCCTGAAAAAGAAACCGATGACCGAAGCAGATCTCGAAGATTTTGTACGCTGTTATAATACCAACAACATTTATAAGCGTGAAGCAACATGGAGTGAACAAAATCCCGATGGAAGATGGCGTAAATTTACGTATGAAGAGATTATAGCAAGAGACAAAACTTCTCTGGATATCTTCTGGATTAAAGATGAAAGCCTTACTGATCTGGAAAATCTGCCCGATCCAGATATCCTGGCTTCAGAGATCATTGATAATATAGAATCGGCTTTGGCCAGCTTGAAAGAATTGTCTAATGAACTGGAAAAGTAGACATCCCAGCTAGCTCCAGCGTATTTCTTTTGCTAGTGCGGCGTGCCGCCTGTGCTCTATCTCTGCGAAACTTGCAGTTTCAGCAGCACATTCAGACGGCATGACTTACTCCGGCCAAGCGTATTTGTTTTTAAAGATTCATTTAAAGTTGCGCCCTTCCGGAAACATCTCCAACTGTATGCCGTGATTACGGATTGCCTTTTTAGTATTGGTTGTTCCATTGTTCCTTCTATGCTTATCATCTGTGCCCGAAGGCGCTGACAGTAAGGGTTCCGCCTCCTTGTTATTTGTCATAGCCAACAGTAAATGAGACATATCGAAACACTTCCTTACTATCATATGAATGACCTGGCCTTCCTTCTGCAGTTTGCCCTCTACCATGAGTAGCCGGGTGTTCAGTATTTCTTTCCGGTATTCTTCAAATACTTTTTGAAAAACAACCAGGTTGACAATACCGGTTTCGTCCTCTAAGGTGATGAAGCATATACCACTTGCCGTACCCGGACGTTGTCGTACCAGGACGAGCCCCGCCACACGCAGGATTAACCCATCGTCGTAATCCTTTATCCTGTTGGCAGTTACTACACTTTCAAGGTCAAGCGCATTTCTGGCAAAGCTCAAGGGGTGTGCTTTTAAGGAAAGGGATGTAGATGCATAATCTTGTACCACATGCTCTGACGCGGTCATTTCCGGCAGCTTAACCTTTTCTTCAGTTGCACTGGCAGATTCTTTACCCTTGAAAATACCCATCGGGCGATCGGCCAATGCGAGGGCTTCCCACATCGCTTGCCTGCGGTCCAGCCCTGCAGAGCGAAAGGCGTCGGCGTCAGCTAAGCGCTCTAATGCTGCCTGGGAAAGGCCAAGGTCACGCAGCATATGTAATTCTTTGTAAGGCCTGTCGCGCCCGGCTGTTACCAGTTGCATTTCTTCTTCTTTTAAGCCTTTTACCTGCCGGAAGCCCAGGCGTAATGCACAGTGCCGGCCGCCTGTTTTCTCCAGTGTATGGTCCCAATTGGAATGGTTAATATCTACCGGGCGAACTATTACCCCATGGCTGCGTGCATCGGATACGATCTGGGCCGGCTGGTAGAAGCCCATAGGCATACTATTGAGCAAGGCAGCCGCGAAAACATCGGGGTAGTAGCATTTTATCCACGAGGAAACGTAAACCAGTAGTGCAAAGCTGGCAGCATGGCTTTCAGGAAATCCATAGCTGCCGAACCCTTCCAACTGGCGGAATACCCGCCTGGCAAAATCTTCCTGGTAACCATTTTTCATCATTCCGTCCACCAGTTTCTTTTCCCAATCGCTTACTTTGCCTTTCGCCTTAAATGTAGCCATGCTGCGGCGCAAGCCATCTGCTTCAGCAGGAGTGAAGCCGGCGGCGACAATAGCTATTTCCATAGCCTGTTCCTGGAAAAGCGGTACGCCTAAAGTCCGGCCGAGTATCTCTTCCAGTTCTTTGGATGGATATTCGATGGGTTCCTCACCGTTACGACGTCGTAAATAGGGGTGGACCATGTCTCCCTGAATGGGACCGGGCCGTACAATAGCCACTTCTATAACAAGGTCATAGAAGGTTTTTGGTTTTAAACGCGGCAGCATAGACATCTGGGCCCGGCTTTCGACCTGAAACACACCGATGGTATCTGCAGCACTAATCATATCGTAGACCGCCGGATCATCCTGGGGGATGTTGGCTAGTGTTAAGTTTAAATTGTAGTGCTGCTTAGCCAGGTCAAAGGCTTTCCGGATGCAGGTAAGCATACCCAGGGCTAAAACGTCCACCTTCAGGAAGCCGAGCGCTTCAATATCGTCTTTATTCCATTCGATGCAAGTCCGGTCTTTCATCCGTGCATTAAGTATAGGGCATAGATGGGAGAGTTTGTCCTGGGTGATGACAAAGCCGCCGGTATGCTGGCCTAATTGCCGGGGAAAGCCTATGTATTGCTGTGTCAGCTCCAGTACTTTCATCAAATGCGGGTCAGCGGAAGAAAAACCATGTTCCGTGATTTTCTCACCTTTAAGCCATTTTTCATCCAGTTCCCACATGGATTTAGATAGCCGGTTAATAGCATCAACAGATAGCCCCATTGCCTTACCCACATCGCGTACCGCTCCTTTGCTATGCAATTGGGTAACGGTAGCGACAATAGCAGCGCGATCGCGTCCGTATTTATTGAAGATATACTGCATGACTTCTTCCCTCCGTTCGTGCTCGAAGTCCACATCTATATCCGGCGGCTCATCGCGGGCATCGGACATAAAACGTGCGAAAAGAACTTTGAACTTAGCAGGATTAACTGAGGTAATACCCAGGCAGTAGCAAACTACAGAATTGGCTGCCGATCCCCTACCCTGACAAAGAATACCCTTTTCCCTGGCAAAGCGAACAAAATCGTAAACAGTAAGAAAATAGGAAGCATAGTTCTTGCGGGCCATGAATGTCAATTCCATATTGATAGTGGCCTCTATATGCCCGGGAATGGAATCGCCGAACTGTTCTTTAGCCCCTTTCCAGGTGAGATGTATTAATTCTTCCTGCGGTGTTCTGCCCTCGCTGGTAATTTCTTCCGGATAGTAGTATTTTAAGCTGTCCAGGGAGAAGGAACAGGCAGCGGCAATTTCCTGTGTGCGTTTTATGGCGCCCGGATATTGTGCAAAAAGACGTATCATTTCTCGTCCGGGCTTCAGGTATCGTTCAGCATTTTGATGGAGGCGATACCCGGCATTGTAGACGGTACACTTTTCCCGCACGCAGGTTACGATATCCTGTAGTTGCCGTCTTTGCCGGTTATGGTAGTGCACATCGTTAGTCGCCACCATTGGTACATTTGTTTTTGCAGCCAGGTTCTGGAGTCTATAGAGCTTTTTAGCATCATCTCCGGCATAGGAACGGTGTGCGGCAAGGTATAGTTTATCACCCAGCGCATCTTTATATTGCCGCAATGATTTTTCAAATGAAGGATCGAAGTCAAAATGTTCGTTTAAGTTATCGGGCGGTATCACAACAAACAGGATTCCTTCGCTATGGAGGAGGACATCTTTCTGATAGAGTTCGCATTTCCCTTTTTCGGTACGCAGGTTGCCTATAGAAAGGAGACCGGACAGGCGGCTGTAGGCTTGCTGGTCGGTAGGGTAAGCCAGTAAGCCGGGGCCGTCTACCAGGTCCAGCCTGCAAGCCGGTATGATTTGTATGGGCTTGCCCCTGGCCGCCGCATGCGCCCGGACAATTCCGGCCAGGGTATTACGATCGGTAATGGCAATTTTCCGGTACCCCAGGGCGATAGCCTCTTCGATCAGCTCTTCCGGATGGGAAGCGCCCCGAAGGAAGCTGAAATTCGATGTTACCTGTAATTCTACATAATCCATAAAAATTACTTTTCTTTTATGCAAAGAAACCATGGAGGAACCACCGGGGATTATGCTCCCCATAATGTCCCGCACGAAAAATCCAATATCTTGCACCGTCCTGATCTTCCACACAATAGTAATCGCGATGTAATCCGTCTTCTATCCACCATTCCTGTTCTATCCTTTCCGGCCCGTCAGCGCTCCGGATTTTGTGTATCTTGTTTTTATACCGGAAGAGCAATGGCGGATAATCCGGGATGGGCGCAGTCACTTCTATCAGTTCCGGTGACTGAAGTAGGATGACCGGCCTGGGTTTATCTGTTCTCCAGCTGGAGGCAGGTTTGTCTTGTAAGGATGATGTAGCCACATAGGAGCGCTCCGGCCAATGATGTTCGTCGGGAAGGTATCGGTGTGCAATATCAGCCTCCTCGCGGCTGATCATCTGATCAAGAAGCTCCCCGATTGGTACTAAATCGCTATTGCCGGAAAGGTTCCACAAGGCACTTTGAGGCCGCTGGATATCTTCCACTACAGGAGCTTCCAATAGAAAGAGCTCTATACCTAATGCCGGTTTAATAGTGCCTATTTTGAGCTGTAATAGTTTAAACAAGTGCTCCGCATTACAGGATGCACTGGTGGTGCCGATTTCTATTTGTTCCAGTGCTCCATCAACCCGAAAGCATTTAAATATAACTTTTTTCACTCCTTTGCGCTCTAGCTCCAGTCGCTTACATAGTTTGTTAAGTAGCTTTTGCAGCGCTATTTCTATACCTTTTGCCGAGCGTATAGGTTCAAAGCCCGGTAACCGTTCCTGGCAGGGTTCTACAGGAAACACCGGGTTTATAGGTTCCACAGCTTGTCCCATTGCCTGATCCAACCGGTTGAGCAATTGTTTTCCGAATCTTCTGCTCAAAATGCTTCGGGGCATACTCATAAAATCACTTATTTTATGAAAGCCGAGTTTGCGCATTTGCTCTAAGATGGAGGGTTCCAACCTTAGGCCGGCTGGTGGCAGGGTGGCAAGCGTTTCCGCCTCCTGACCGGGATGGATAATGGGCGTTACTTTTCCATAGCGGCTGACGGCCCATGATACCCCTATGGTATTGGATATGGCGGCCCGCACACTGTAGCCAAAATCGTTCAGTTTGAATACAATGTCTTTGAAATAGGGTCTTTCACCGCCCCATAAATGAGCACAGCCGGTTATATCGATCATCAGGCCGTTGGGCATATCTACCGATACAATGGGGCTATAGCGTATACACCATTCCGCCAGGGTATTAAGAATTGTGGCTGCCAGCCCTGGTTTATGGTCAAATGTCATTAAGGCCGGCAGTATAGACCGCGCATCGGCAACAGCCATACCGCATTCTATCCCCTGCATTTCTGCTGCCGGGCTTGTTGCTGTAATCTTCATCCGGCCACGCTCCGGTGCGGCAAGCACAAAGGGCTTTCCTTTTAATTCAGGCATCTGTAGCGTCCACCTATCGGTGAGCAGATGGCGAAACCATATGGCCATATATCTCTTCTCCATATCAGGCAATGTGCGACAATCTTGTAGCTGTTTTATGTGCCGGCGTCGTTAGATGTTCGAATTTTCCTGCCGACCATTGTACCTGCCATTTTCCGGGGCGGCCATTACGTATTTTTATCAGCTCCACATTCCATCTGCCGAAACGCAGACCAGGCAGTTCATCAGTAACATCATTAGCAAGGGACGTAATTTTCCAACGTGCTACCGAAGCCGTGTTGGCAATAGTCCGGGGCAGGATCCGGTGTAACAATCCGGTTACCTGGCTTTGTTCTACCGCCAGCTGTAATCTACGGGATTCAACTAAGCTGAGCTCTGTTATTTCGCCCACTACCGCAGTCAGAGCAGGACATTTTAATGCTTGTTCTATCATCCACAACAGGTTCTTTTGATTTTTTACCGTTATAAATATCACTTTGTCCGGATCAACTCCAAATTGTTTTAATGCGGGAGGAAACACCATTTTCGCTTTACTGATCCAAAAAACCAGTCCTCCTTTTTGCATCATTCGGCCCGCCAATGCAGCCATAAAGCCCGTAGTAGCTGCCATGTCTTCTAAAGTGTTACTAATGAGTTCATGTATAGCTCCCTGAGGAAAGATTTTATTAGGAAAAGCCTGCTCGATATCACCCCATCCAAAATGAACCTGTTGCCCTTCCATGGAAGTATGGAATCCCTGGATGGAAAGTATTTCATTCTGCAACTTTGCTATCAGCTCTTTCCGGTCTGCTATCCTTTCCATTTTAAAAATATTCCTTACATTTGTTACTATTAATAACAAAACATTGTTGCCAATAATAACAATAACGAATGAGTGGTACAAAAGTTTTTTTCCACAGCAACCTGCGTTTTCTGCGTGAACGTAAGCGAATCACTCAGGAGCATTGCGCACAACAACTTGGTATTTCGCGCATTAAACTTGCAGCTTTGGAATCAGGCAGAACGGAAAATCCTACAACAGCTGATCTGATAAATTTTTCCAAGTTTTTCAAAATGAGTATTGACAGCCTCCTGAAGGTGGATATTTCAAAGCTTCCTGAATTGAAATTAAGGGAGTTGGAAGCAGGTAATGATGTGTATATAACCGGCAGTAAGCTCCGCGTTTTGGCTATAACTGTTGATAAAGAAAATAAGGAAAACATGGAATATGTACCGGTTAAAGCCAAAGCCGGGTATAGATCAGGCTATAATGATCCAAAATTCCTGGCCACTTTACCTAAATTTTCACTTCCGAATCTTCCCAGGGAGGGAACGTACAGGATGTTTCCGACAAAAGGCGACTCGATGTTACCTATTCCTGAAGGCAGTGAGATCATATGCCGGTTTGTACAGGACTGGCAAAGTATTAAAGACAAGGCTCTTTGTATTGTCATTTTAAAAGGTGAGCAGGATTTTGTATTCAAACAGGTTTCTGTCCGGGGACGGGAGTTGCTCCTGGAATCTTTAAATCCCTTGTATAAGCCATACACGGTTCCTGTGTCGGAAGTTCTGGAAATCTGGGCCTTCCACTGTTACCAGTCTGTAAGGATACCACAGGTAACAGGTGAACTGCAAACGGTACTGAAAGCGATCCAGGAAGTAAGAAAGGATATTGACGCTATGCGATCAACTCATTAAAATAAAAATTGTTTGGCAAGAGCATAAGAGATAGTCGGGGTAGCATATGACAAAACAACCTAAATTATTTAACGACGAGGCACAATGGATGCTGCCTGAAGATCTGATAGATTACAGACCCTCTCTGTTAAGCAGGGCAGAAGCCGATGATTATCTCGAAAGGCTTCTTCATTCAACTCCCTGGCAACAGCATAAAGTGATGATGTACGAGAAAGAGATACGGACGCCCAGGCTTTCCGCATGGTATGGTGAACGACCTATACGGGATGGAGATAAAAGGGAGCCGATAACCTGGACAAGTGATTTATGGGCATTGAAAGAAAAAGTAGAAGTGATTACCGCTGTAACGTTTAATGGCGTTCTGCTAAATTATTATAGGGATGAAAAGGATTCTGTAGCCTGGCACAGCGATAAGGATACTATACCCGGCCTGAAAACGGAAATCGCATCTGTTAGCCTGGGCCCAGAACGGAGTTTCGACTTTAGAAATAAAAAGGATCATAGAAAGAAGCATTCGATCATCCTGGAACATGGTTCTTTGCTGCTTATGAAAGGCGATTTGCAACGTTTCTGGGAGCATCGAATTGCTAAATCATCAAAGCCATTGGGGCCAAGAATTAATCTTACATTCAGGAAAGTCATGTAGTAATAGCCAATAAAAATCATGAAGAAGGAGCTGGAAGAATAGATACTTATTTACAAGTCATGTATGATAAATTGTATTCTGACGAGGGGCAGACGAAAGAGAACTTTATGAAAAGAATTTGAAGCATTCAAACTTGGCGTAATGATACAGGAACTTCGTAAAGAATCAAAGCCTGACCCAAGAGCAACCTGCAGAAAAATGCAGTACGACAAAAACCTATATTTCACGTATCGAGAATAATGCAAGTGACATCAGGCTTTCAACACTGGTGTGCCGACAGAAACACGACCTATATTTTGAACAAAGGAACTTATTGCCAATTGACCGACAGAAAAAACAACAACAGCTATAGAGACTGCCTAAAAACCATTACTTTCTTTCTATAAACTTGTTTCACACAAAGCGGCCGAAGAAAACTACGAAACAAAAATGGACATGAAACCTTTTACATAGCGGCCTTTGGAACCTTCGTCTTTGCGTGAAATTTATACACTCTTTAGATGCTGTCTCTCATACACCTAATCCCTTAAAAACGCTTCATTGGCCTGGTCAGACCAATAAGCCAACCGTATATTATCAACTTCATAACCTTTTAAGAAAGTACCCACTGCCAGGCTCTTAGCAAGTACAGGCACAACGGGCAGGCTCTTCTCAAAATGATCATTGACAAAAATAGCGTAATCACCGGCCATCTTGCGCACCGATATCTTTATAAGACCGTCACGCAGCCGCTTTCCGACAAATATACCTTTCCGGCGATCCGCTTCATGATCGCCACCGACACAATATATCAGAGTCAGCTCAGCCGGAGCCACACTCAGCCAGGTGTGCCGCCTAATGAATCATGCATGCCCCAGTAAATCCCTATTCCGGCCTTATAGCGCCGGGCAGACTTAGGTATTTTTACCATTACTTCAATTTCAAAATCCCGGTCAAAGTCAATATTATCAACGACAAAGATGCTATCCATTCCGTCACTTAACGGTTCGTCCCTGGTCAATTTATATGACTCTGCTGTTGAAGCGACAGCCAGATCAGCAGCTGCTGCAACATGGTAATTAAACGCCGTACGGCTCTTTGAATAATCAATAAAGAAAGGGTCTGTTATCTTAACGCCGGGACTAACATATAAGGGTGTAGTAAGGGGCACCTGGAAGAACTTACTATCTGCATAGAGCGCATTAAGCTCGTTGAGCAGTTTTTGTTCCCACAAGGCCTGTTTCGTCTCTAAAACACCATGGCCTGTTTCCATATCATACGCTTTATAGAGCTCCGCTATTTCCCTGTAGGTCATAGATAGCATAGTGTCCGCCTCCCGCCGTATACAACTCCCGAATTTGTGGCGACGAACCGTCTCCAGAAAACGTGCATATTGAATGAGCGTAATAGCCAGATGCCCTTTTTCATGACGTAATAAATTAAACTTTTGATGCGTAGAGGCCTTGTCCATAAAATCCGCATCGACAATGGAATTATTACGATTGACCCGACACTCCGAAACGAGGTAATATACCCTTCCCGAACCGGTATCTTTGTAGGTTATCTGCCCCGTAATACTGGCTGAAATGTAAGCTGTGTAGGCTTTATAGTTTTCCGGCCCTCCCGGCACCTTCCGGAAATCATTCCACGAGAGCGGAATATCATCCATAGTATATTGAGCCGGTAATAACGAGGGGATTAAAAAGAGAAAAAACAAAAGCAATAAAGACCTTTTCATTATTTAATCAGGGATTAAGGAAATTCCATTTTACATACGCACAATATAAGAAATAAAAATAAAAAATGGCAAAGTATTCCTGTTAGTAACGGTGTTACAATAACTTCCCGGCCTCAAAGCCCGGGGGATGTCTCCACTCCGGTCGTATTCTAAGATATTTACACTACCAAATTTTAGTCA
>JBEBVI010000044.1:0-17235 GCA_040392805.1 Taibaiella helva | reverse complement strand
ATCCAATGGTAAGTTTTGATGAGACAGAGCAGGTTTGCCGTAATCTTTCTGGAATAAGTATCTGCCTGTGATGTCTCTTACTATAATGCTAACTTCTTCCGGCCGCTCCCTGTTCCAGGACAGCATAACCCGGGAGCCGGCCGGATTAGGATATAGTTGTAGTGGTGCCTGGCGATGGTCCAGGCGGACAATCTCTGTACTTCTTCCCTTAAAGATAGTATTCACGCAGGCAGTGTCATTGGTGTGAACGGAATCAATAATATCGGTAAAGCCTGAGTCAAGAAAAACACAGGTGGTAAAAGCGTAAGTTGTATCCTGAAGGTTTATTTCCACGGCAAGTGAATAAATTGTTGAATCCCCTACGGCAATATCCCGCATAACAAGAGGAATAGACAACTCGTCGTCAACAAGAACCCAGATCTTATCGCCGCTATCCACCGCATCGGGCCCTATATTCCGGATGGAAATAACGAGCCAGGCCGTATCGCCGAATTCAAATTCTTCTCCTTCCTCAGGAGAAATGATGCTTAATGCCAGGTCGCAATTTTTTTGCGCGATGGCGGTGAATGATCCGGTAAGCAAAAAAAGACCGCAAAATAAAATGCTGGCAAATAATGTGTTTTTCATGATACTGTATTTGATTGTTTTTAAAAATGATTATTATACCAATGTCATTAACTTTAGATGTTGGTGAAAACACCAACATCGGCGGTTGCCGTTGCGGGTGTTTTCACCCGCAACTATACGAAGCCTTAAGTTAATGACATTGATTATTATGTTATGATTTTAGCCTGTGGATGTACATTACATTAAAACTTATTTTTCCTGTAAAAACAATTGATTGGGTATTATGCGTGTCATTCTATGTCTATTTGTTTTAAGGTCAGCATTTATATCGCGAATGCTCTTATATCCCTCACCTATTTTACCACAGACAAGTATCTTACCACAGACAAGATAACATTGCAACCCAATTTTTAATTTAATTGCTGACTTTGTTATTTAGAACTGTATCTTTCCTGAAGAAAAACCCGGATGTAACATACAATCCGGGCTTTTACTGTTTCTCCGAAATGGGTTTTAGGCCGAAATATACTTACTCTGATTTTATCAGTTTCTCTATATGGATAACATTGTTGTTTGCATCTGTTATCTTCAGGAGATAAGCCCCGGAAGATAAACCTTCAACGGAGAATCTGTTCGTTTTATTGTATGTTTTTATTACCCTGCCTTCTATAGTGCTGATGGTTATGTGAGCAGGTTCTACTCCTGAGATATGCACCATGTTATTGGCGGGATTGGGATAGATCAGTATACTACCGCCGGTAGCGATGGAGCCGATGGAAACGCTGTTCACTTTATAAACATCAGAAGTATCTTTACATCCCTGTTCATTTTCTACAGCCACCCGGTATAACCCATTAGCTGTTACTTTATATGTGCTTGAAGTAGCGCCGGGGATCGGCTCATCATCCAGTATCCATTGATATTTTGCGTATTGACCTACGGTACCCAGCTCAGACTGGTCGTTTATTGTAATTTACGGATGCTCAACCAGGGGAGCGACCAGTATGGAATCGGTCAGGATGCAGCCGCTGAAGGTTTTCACCACTACGGTATAAGTACCTTCTTCCATAGTATACAGCGTATCCGGTATGGGCAATGGTGCATACATAAGTACCCTATGATTGTTCAGGTCGCCGACATATACATTGCCCCACCTGTCCTGGGTAATGGAGTTCGGCAGGTTTAGCTGGTTAAGCGCATCACCTTTGCCTCTTCCGCCGCCAATGGTTATTCCTTTATCTGAGCCGAAAGGCCACATTTGTACCCTGTTATTGGAATAGTCGGAAATATACAGGTTCTTTAACCCGTCCACGGTCACGCCCTCGGGGGCTTTCAGTAAGGAGTCTGCATTACCGCCTGTCCCGTTGGGGCTTCCGGCAACTGTTACACTTGTAGAGCTACCCGGAGGGAACATAATTATCCGGTTGTTGTTGAAATCGGAAACATACAGGTTGCCTTCCAGATCCATGTCAATATACTGTGGGTTACTGTTCAGCTTACTGACGAGCAGGTTGCCGCTTGAGGCATTTAGAGGCCATTCCAGCAGCCTGAAATTGAAGGCATCTAAAATGTATAAATTATCTGAGACGGTATCATAATGTATGCCGTTTATATTATTAAACTGAGAAAGAGTGCTGCCTGTGGAGCCGGGCGTGCCGGCATAATTGGTACCGGATGTAGCGCCCGGTGTCCATTTAATAATACGATGGTTGTCTTCATCTGCGATGAACAGATCTTTATTCTGGTCGAGCGATATATCGCCCGGTTTGCATTGGGATGCGGCCGGGGCATTCAGCCCGTCTGCTACAACGGTTCCTGTGGCATTCCCGGGATACCATTTAAAAACTCTGTTGGTTTTAGGGACTGCATTAAGACGGTTGTCGCCTATGAATAAAGTGTCATGCTCATCTGCTTCCAGGCCTCTGGCCATAAGCTGGTTTAACTGGTCTCCGGGCCCGTTGCCGCCGGCCACTACTACACCTGCTCCGGTAGTGTCCCATTCGCGGGTATAAGAGTGCAGAAGGTTGCCGTCCTTATACCATTCTATCTGGTAGATCCCGTAGTCTGTATTTGCCCTGACTGTTGCAGGTAAGTAACATTGACCGGAGTCGAGGTTAAGCTGTAATTTACAATCGGGTTGGGCATATGTATGTTCCTGCTGCAAAAGCACGGTACCGGCCAGGCAGAGCAGCGTGATATATTTTTTCATAAAGTAAATTTTTTATAACCATTTAATAAAAAATCTTAATAATTTAGTTTGGTTTGTAATTATTCTATCCCGATAGGAATGCTTAAGATCACTGATTCGTTTCCATCGTCTTCTTTTATCTTTATGCCCTTTTCCACAGCTTCGCTAAAAGACGATGGGTTAATGCTGCTATTGACCTTGTCTGTGGTGGAAACGCACCAGTAGGTGTTGCCATCATCTTTCCAGTAGATTGCAGCGACTTCATTTCCGGGGTTCAGCTGATGATTCATATCCAGGGGACCTTTTACATTTTCTATAGCAATATCATTTAGCTTTTTGACCCATTCCCCGGCCTGTTCATCGTATACGAACAGATGTTTGGAGTGGTTTCCGTTCAAGTCATACATGTTATAAATGAATTTTCCGCCTGCGTCAACTATTGTTGCTGATGCCGGAGAGGTCTGGTAGCTGAACTCTTTCACCAAAACAAAGCCGTTTGTTCCGGAAGATGCTCCATGGCGGGACTGTGCTGACAGTAGTGAGGAAAACAGCAAACAGCCTAAACCCAAATACGATTTTTTCATAATTTGCTTTTTTGTTGATAGTTAAATGTGTCAATTAAGGTAGTCGGGTAAACTGGAAAACAGAAGTTGATCTTTTTATTAAATCAATCGTATACCCATAACGAAAATAGGGAACGGAAAGAACAGGAAACAGGGCATAAATGCCTAATTTTTAAGAATCGGACAGGAGGGATGACGGGATCTGATATTTATTGCGCTAAAGGTATAAACACGAGGTAAGTGTAATGCCTGGTTTGTCTGCCCGGTTGCCGGGAGCCCATCTGCTATATTCTTGAGCACCTTTATTGTTCTTTGCAGCGAATAATATTAGTTTTGTAGCTATGCCCAGTCAGAATAACAGTAATAAGAAACGCTATTTCCTGTTTGTTGTACGGATCATTATATGGCTCGTGCTGAGCTATATTTTTGTGGATCAGCAAAACTGGCTGAGTCTGCATCGTGCGGTATCTAATCTGCTATCCGGTATTTATGTTATTGTAAGCGTAAGTATTATCGTTTCTATCGGCAGGTTTGTTGTTTTATCGGTGTACAGGGGGCGTCACAGGGATATGGGCGACCGTAATAACTTTGTGCTGGGGGTAAGCCGTATCGGAACAATAATTAATGCTGTTTTTTTAGTGATAGGCCTGATGCTGGTGCTGGGCATTAACCCTAAAGAATTTCTTACCAGCATTACCATTGTAGCTATGGCTATAGCGCTCCTTTTCCGGGAGTACATAACCAATATGATCAGCGGGCTGATTATTATGTTCTCCAGCCAGTATTCGTTAGGCGACTGGATAAAATGGGATAGCTACGAGGGGGAAATAGTGGATATTACCCTGGCCAATATCGTAGTGAAAAATGAAGAAGACGACCTGATACTTGTTCCGAATAACCAGGTCTTTACCTCCTCTTTTATAAACCGCTCTGCAAACCGTTTCTTTAAACTGAATGTCAGGTTTTCCCTGCCATTAACGTTGCCCGGAACACCGGAGCAACTGAAAACGGAAATAGTAAAGGTGCTGGAAGAATATGACAGCACCGTCAGAGATGAGCATCTCCGTCTGAATATTACCGCTCTTGACCAGGAATATATACATTATAAGTGCACCTTAGATCCTGTGGTGAAAAGTCAGCCCGGGATGAAAGAGCTGGAACAGGTTATTTTGACTGCCGTTGTCCGGTTCAAAGAATCTGCTTTGCAAAGAGGTGATATTGATTTTAATGCTTAGCATATTTAGATGCGAGTTCGCGGCGTACCCGGCTCAGTGACTCGGGGGTGATACCGAGATAAGAGGCGATCATTATTTGTGAGACCCTGAGCGTCAAATCAGGATAAAGGTGGATGAAATTGAGATACCGTTCTTCAGCGGATGCACCAAGTAACTGGCAAATCCTGTTTTGAAGATGACGAATATTGTTATTCAATAAATAGGTATTCAATTGTACAAATTCCGGGCATATTTTTTGCGCGTTCTCAATAAACTGATTTTCAAGACGTACGACCTCCGCATCCTCTACTACGTCGATATAATATGCGGCAGGTTCATTAAACAGGGAGCTGTTTCGCTCTCCCATCCACCAATTTTCCGGAGCAAACTGTATAATGTGTTCTTTGTTATTGACATCTACCAGATAAGATCTGAGTATTCCTTTCGTGACAAAATAGATGTAGCCCGACAGGTCGCCTTGGTGTAGGAGTATCCTTCCTTTTGTGTATGTTCGTGGTGCCAGATCCCATCTGTCTGCTATTTGATCAAACTGTGCCTCCGTGATCCGGGTATGCTTTTGTATATACTGCTTAAATGAAAACGCCATTTTAGACTTTTTAAAGTCTAAAAATAGCGTTTTATTTTTCATTAAATATAGGTAACCCACAGGCTGAAGCAGGTATCCGAAGTTTTTCCCGGATCTGAATCGTTAGTTGATTAGTCTAATACCCCGAATTTACCCATATTGTAATCATATATGGCCTGCCTGATCTCCGCTTCCGTATTCATCACAAATGGGCCATAACTTACTATGGGTTCTTCTATAGGTTCCCCGCTCAGCAGCAATAGCATACTGTTTTCTTTAGCTGTAATCTGTATGTTTTCTCCTTCTTTGCCAAATAGAACAAATTCATGCTCCCTTACTTCACTTCCATTAATTTCTGCACTGCCATTAACGATTAATATGGCTGTGTTGTGTTTGGGGTTGACAGCTGTTGAAAAGCTTCCTCCCTCGTTTAGCTTAATATTAAAGAGATTTATCGGTGTATATGTTTTGGCAGCGCCGTTATGTTTCTCATAATTTCCGGCAATAACACTTACAATACCCGAATGCTCGGGTAAATGTACCTGTGGAATGTTGTCTGAAGTCAGCGCTTGATAGTGAGGGGCTTCAGATTTGTATTTTTGGGGCAGATTGACCCAAAGTTGTACCATTTCAAATAGTCCGCCCTGGCGTGAGAAACTTTCTTCGTGAAACTCTTTATGAAGGATGCCTTCGCCCGCTGTCATCCACTGAACATCTCCCGGATGTATAACCCCGCTGTTGCCGCTGCTGTCGTAATGAGCCACACTGCCTTTATAAGCTATCGTTACCGTTTCGAAACCTTTATGCGGATGTACATCTACACCTCTGGGCTGATCGGATGGTCCGAAATCATATGCCGCATTAAAGTCCAGCATAAGGAACGGGCTGATCCTGTGTTGATCTATTCCTGCTCTGGGTATATAGTTAAAAACCCTGAAGCCATCGCCCACCATTCCCGGCTGTGCCGGCCTGGTAATGATCCTTTCTATTACTTTATTCATTTCATTTTTGTTTTATGACACAAAGATACCACAGATAGGTACCGGTGAAATTGATGTATGTTAAGAAATGTGGGTTGTTTTGCTTTTAGGTCTGTCTGTTTTGAGATACAGATATTATATTTGCAGTATGCAACAGAGTGTACCACAATCTCCCGAAGTGCTAAATGAAATAGAGCGACTTAAAGTGTTCTTTGAAACGCATCCTATCCTGCTCCGGGAATGGAAAGAGGGATGTATGATGGTTAAAGATATTCCCCAGTTTATTCAGTTGCAGCTGAACGCTGCCGCCACATTTAATCCCCAGCATTGGTTTAATCCGCCATTGAAGCGTCTTCAGCGCCTGGAAGAGGCCATACGCAACCAGGTGTCAGCCCGGTAGGAAACTGTGTTATAGAGGCCATCATTAATATGCAGAGGCCGGCGACTTTCGGTAATCTAACGTATTTCTGTTCTTTCTAACCGGCCTGGTATTCACATCCGGTCAGGCCTGTTTTTATATCCCTTGTTAATATAGTATACACCGGTGAGGGTAACAGCCAGGGCCAGGAAGGTGATTACCGTAAGCTCCTCCTGCAGGAAAAAGTAACCTAATAAAAGAGCGATAAAAGGATTGATATAAGCATATAAGGAGGCAATGCCTACAGGTAGTTTTTCCAGTGCGTAAACGAAACAGGTGTAGGCCAGTAACGAGCCGAATACGACAAGATAGGCAAGTGCCCATATACTCCCGGCCGTTATGGTTTTTAGCTCGCCGAAATCATCTAAAAATATACTCATAATGAGCAACACTACGCCTCCGCTGAACATTTGCAGGGCGGCATTGGTAAGCACGTTCGCCTTTGACGGTTTCTGTTTGGCATAAATGCTGCCGCAGGCCCAGGCCAGGCATGCTGCGAAAGCGACTATCATGCCTGCAAAATATTCCGGATTGATCATATCCTTAATATTATCGCGAAAGATGAGCACTATACCCAAGCATCCGAGTATTAAGCCACTGATCACTTTCCGGTTGGGCGGCTGCTTGTCGATACCACTCAGGTAGCTTACGGCTACTATATATACAGGAAGGATGGAAACGATAAGCGCTGCCAGCCCGCTGGGAATATACCGTTCCGACCAGCCTATTACCCCGTTGCCCAATGCGATCATAAGTGTTCCGGTAATGGACTGGTTGAAGATGTCTTTGCGGGAAAGTGATTTCAACTTCCCGGCAAGCAATAAACCTGCCAGTAATAGGATACCCGCAAGGGCCTGCCGGATCCCGGAAAATAAAAAAGGAGGGAAGGTTTCCACTCCTACACGCAGGGCCAGGTAGGTGGTGCCCCATATTACCGACACAATAGCTAAAGCAAGATAAGCTTTAAAGTTTATGCTTTTTGTCATACGTTTCCCGGAAAAAGGGATGCAAAGAAAGGTAAAATAATATTGGAAAAGGATATAGTTTAGTTATTTACGGATTAGTATACCTGGTGTATTGGGCTATTTGGGTATACCTGATTTTGTTGTTGTATGCAGACGGGAAGTATCTTTTAACTACTCTAACAGTTTCCACTCAATTGTTCTCTTGGCAAGCCCGACCGCATTTTTTACTTCTAATTTCTGCATCAGGTTGACACGCTGGTTTTCGATGGTACGCAGGCTAAGCCGTAATGTATCTGCTATTTCCTGGCTGGTTTTTTCTTCCATAACCAGCTTGAGTATTTCTTTTTCCCTCCGCGTTAATGAAGGCGGGGCAGAAGTATCGCTACCGGAAAAAATGCTTTCTTCCACTAATTTGTCTTTCATATACGGGTCAATGAACTTATCCCCTCTGTATACAATTTCGATAGCTTCTTTGAGCAATGATTCATTGGCATTTTTCAGGATATAACCTAACACTCCTTTTTCCATCATACTTTTGGTATGGTAGGTGGTATCGAATCCGGTAGTCACTAATATGCGTATTTTCGGATACGACTTTAAAATGATCGGGGCTAGCTCTTCGCCGCTGATATCCGGCATCTGGATATCCAGTAGCAGTACATCCGGCTGAGACTGTTGCAGGCCTTTCAACAGATCCATGCCGCAGCTATAAAGGTGTGTTACCTTCATATTGGGAAATGCCTTTAGTATATTTTGTAATCCCGACAGCACCATTTTGTGGTCATCTGCTATATCTATATTTATCTTCTTCATTATGTAAGTTAGTTCAATATTCTTGTTCCTGATGAATTTAAAGTTACCAATAATCTTTAAATGTTGTATTTGTTCAGGGATTTCGTTTTTAACTTATCACTCCCGCATGTCCTCTTTTGTCACTCCTGCAGAGAATCTGCGCACGCTATTAAACAGAGCAGTTCCGGAGTATTGAGCCGTTCTGCTTTGGCAGAAGATAAAGAACAAATGTAAATGATCCATTAACCCAGCCGCTCCGTATTCAGATCTATATATACACTGGTTCCTTTTCCCGGTACGCTGTCTATCTCTATATTTCCGCCCAAAGCCTCTATCCTTGAAGCAACATTATGCAGTCCTGCATTATATACACCTTCGTGCGCGGATATCCCGATGCCGTCATCCTCAACGGCAATATGAAAATTGCTGTTCTGCCAGTTCAGCTGTATCAGGATGTGGCTGGCATGCGCATGCTTCAGGGCATTATTTGTGAGCTCCTGCACTACCCTGTATATGGATAATTCCGTACTGGTTTCCATACGGGGAATCTTCCCATAGGTCTGTAGCTTAATATCCGGACCGTTGGAGACGGTTACGCGCTGGCAGAATTGTTTCAGTGCCGGGAGTATGCCATGTTGTAAGAGTAACTGAGGCATCAGGTTATGTGCGGTTTTACGCATTTCCGTTGTGGCTTCGTCTACAAGCTGGATGGCTTTTTGCATATCCTGTTCGGTGGTGAGTGCTGTATACTTTAACCGGAGCGATCCCAGCTGAAGCTTGGCAGCGGATAGTAAGCCACCTATGCCGTCATGCAGTTCTTTTCCTATGCGTATGCGCTCCTGTTCTTCGCTGGTTATGGATGTTTGCAGCAGGCTTATTTTCTGCTCCTGTTCCAATGTGTTGAGCCGGTGCCGGAGTTTGTTCTGCCTGTTCTTGAAGCTATAATAATTAAATAGGGAAACCCCTGTTACAAACAGCAGGCAGGTGCTTGTTATCCAGATGTATTTGCTTTTACGCTGCGAAGCTAATTGCTGGCTGGCTATAGCCAGCTTTTGTTTTGCCAGCTCCCGCTCTTTTTCCGAAGCCTGGTATTCTATAGAGAATTTGTTGATGTCCTGTTCTTTTTCCCTGCTGAGCATACTGTCTTTTAGTATCATATAGGCGTGCAGATGCTCGTATGCTTCTTTATAATTGCCCAGGCAGTGATATGCGGAGTATAAGTTTTCCTGGATTCTCAGTTGGTCACTATTTATGTTTAGTTGCTTAGACCAGTGCAGGGCAACATTTAGGTACCTGACACCCGTATGGCAATCGCCGGTGTGCATATAAAATAAGCCAAGGTAATGTGGAATCGTAATATATCTATCTATTTTATGATAATAATTATGCTCACTGAGTAGTTGAGCTTTCTTTAAGAGTTGAATGGCGGTATCTGACTTTCCCTGGCGAAGCTTTAGTTGGGCAAGACCTATATATGTTGTAACAGCGGGATTTAAGTGATCTTTTGTGTTACTCTTAACGTATAGGTTGAGTACTTGTAATAAAGATTGCTCAGCTTCGGCGGTTCTGTTTAGCGCATTATAAACCGCTGCCTCATTCTTTAATGCCTGTGCCACCAGGCCTTTCTGTTGTGCTTTTTCAGCGATTGTCTTTGAGATTTCAAAGAAACGGAGTGCTTCGTCGAAACGGTTAAACTGGAAATACACGGCACCCATGCCATTGAAATTCTGTGCCTGAAATTCAGGGCTGGCCGGATGAACTCCTATTAACGGACTGGCAGCGGTGTTGAAATATTTTAAAGCAAGATTGTAGTAACCCAGGTTGAAGTAGATATAACCTATATTTTGGTAGATACCACGTACCCGGTAAATGTAATGTGCAGCCCTCCTGGCAAATGGCATAGCCTGTTGGAAATAATACAACGCACTGTCCATGCGCACTTCATTGGCGTATGCATATCCCAGTTCGAACAGATAAAAAGCCATCGTGTCGTTATTGCCGGTAAGTGCATGACGTTTTAACTGTCGTGTCAGGAAGGGCATCAGGGAGTCTTTGATTATTACCCTATCTGTGTTAGACTGCTTAGGTGCATATACAATATGTGCCGATTCCTGGCTGTGAGCACAAAAGGAAAGTATTAGCAGCATAAACAGGATACACCACTTTAACAGAAAGCCCGGGAATGTAAAATTTATATTCATCTATGCAATCGCTTACTTGTAAAAATAACAACTCTTTCCATTCTTTTTAAATGATGTATTCATTTTAGCGTTTTACTTTTTTATTCTGTTCCTGGCTGCCGGCAACATGTGCCTTTTGCCATATAGCACCCGGAAAGTATTGATGCTGCATCATCATATCCACTGATATGCCTAAAAATGAGTATATATTTCTTACTTTTTGCTTTTAAATTTTTACCTGATATTAGGTGTTTACTACTAAAAAATAAAAGGTATTTGCTCTCTTGCTACTCCGGCTTTTTATAGTAACCTTTGTTTTATCAACAGAAACAGGCTTGTGTTTCGGTACTTCCTATCCCTGGTTTTTCTTATTAATTTTTATCATTTTAAAACCGTTTGTTTATGTATTTTAAGAGTTTACCTTTTTTGTTGGGTTTCTTTCTTTTTTCAAAATTTACTTTTGCGCAGCCGTTTAATTACAACCAAAGGCCGGAGTTTTTGAAGGCTAATAGTGTGTGGGTTTTTGGGTTAAATCACGGCTTGGATTTTAATAGTGGTATCCCCACTCCCTTTTCAAGTGCAATAGCTCCAACAGAAGGATGTGCTTCAGTAGCCGATCCGGTTACAGGCAAGTTGCTTTTTTATTCTAATGGAGGTGAAGTTTATGATGCGAATCATGTTGTAATGCCTAATGGGGATAGTCTGTTGGGTAACAGGAATTATAGTGTGCTGCCTACACACTATAGTGCTTATTCTACAAAACAAGCAGTATGTATTGTACCTGTACTGGAATCACCTCAAAAGTACTACCTGTTTACCTTAAGTGGATATACTTCGAATAAGGGGATTAAACCTAAAGATGGGTCTCTATTTTACAGCATTATTGATATGACGTTGAATAATGGGTTCGGCGACGTTGTTCCTGGCCAAAAAAATATTCCAGTTGATACTAATTATTTAAGTGAGGGAGTGATAGCTGTACCTGGAGACAACTGTAATGTTTGGCTCATTCTACATCATCGGGATTCTTCCGAGTTTAGAGTATATTCTATAACGAGGGATGGTATAGATGAAAATCCTGTAAAATCCTTTTCTATTGCCAACAGGGTAGGTCGAACATCTAACTTCGCAGTTAGTGCTTTTGCAGTTTCTCCTGATAGAAAAAGAGTGGCGATGACATTAATCACAGGGTTCTTGATTGCAGATTTTAATCCTTTGACAGGAGAAGTTTCTAATGCTTTAGAAATTGATAATGCAAAAGTCTCTGTATACAGTGGATGCTTTTCTCCCGATAATTCCAAATTATATTTTAGTGATGAACAGGGGCTAGTATTTCAGTACGATCTTAGCGTTTATAATGCCGGGGCAATTTCCAACTCCAGAATCGAAATTGTCCCCATAGTGAGAAGTACTATAGGATCAATTCCCAAATTATATAACGATACAATATACATATATCATGAAGAAGAACCTCGGCAGGCTTCTCTTCTACGGATAAACAAACCCAATCTGCCAGGGGTTGCTTGTGACCCGCAGCGTGACGCCATAATACTTCCTGTGGCGACTACTAATAGAAATTCTTTAGCACTTAATAATGATGTTGTTTTTGCAATTCCTAAGTCGGATACTATCTATAATTTGGCTATGGACTCGACAATATGTGAGTCGGATTTTATTACCATCAATGCGTCCGATGGAGCTATTGAATACATTTGGGAGAATGGCGATACAGCTATGACGCGGAGGATAGGAGAAGCAGGGGTTTATTGGGTTATGTCCAAAGATTTTTGTGAGACGAAGATAGATACCTTTATTATAAATACTATGGACCTGGATCCTTTTATAAATGTCAATGGACGTATCTTAGGAACAACAGCTTCCTATTACGGCTATCAATGGATGTTGAATGGAAGTCTGATCCCGGGCGCTACTGATAGCTTCTATGTGCCACAGAGGAATGGGGATTATCAGGTAATAGTAAGTAATGAGAAAGGTTGTGTTGATACCGCAGCGATTTATAAAGTTACAAATGTTGATGAAGGAAGTAAAATAGATGATCTTTTTAATATTGCTAATCAAATTTCTATTTATCCTAATCCGGCAACCGACTTTATACATATTATTACGCCTGTAGCAGTTTATGCTGAGATGTATAGTATTGAAGGTAGGAAATTATTCGATGTGAAAGATGTGGAAAAGATCAATATAGCTCAATTAAATAGTGGCTTGTATTTTCTGAAAATTTATGATGCACAGGGCAGATTATTGAGATCGGAAAAAGTAGTGAAAGAATAGTATTGATTAATATATTTACGCGGTAGCTGAGTACCGGATAAGGGAGGGACAGACTGTAAGACGTTGGTGATAAATATTCGGCTTTTTGCTATGGCTTATCCAATTTTTCGAATTAGATAAGCTATAGCACGTGATCAACAAAAATAATAATTTCATGAGTAGATATATATTGCTTGTTCTTTCGTTCTTATATAGTACTGTTGCTATCGGTCAATATGACCATGTATGGGCCTTTGGAAAGTATGCGGGTTTGGACTTTAATTTTGACCCTCCCAAGCCCATTCAAACTGTAATAAATACAAACGAAGGATGTGCTACTATATGTGATAAGTATGGTCAATTACTTTTCTACACAGATGGCTCTACGGTGTGGAATCGTAATCACGTGATGATGCCAAAGGGTAATGATTTGGCTTATAACAGAACATTTTCTACTTCTCAGGCCGCCCTTATAGTTCCTATGCCGGAAGATACTAATAAGTACTATGTATTTTCAATGAGCCATGGTGACCTTCCACACGGTAAATTATACTACAGCATCGTAGATATGCAATTAAATGGTGGTTTCGGAGATGTAATCGTCAAAAATATAGAACTGGACTCCGGTTTGACAGAGCATATGGCTACAGTGTTTGGTGATAATTGTGATATATGGTTATTAGTGATAGCGAAACAAAATAGTTGCTTTAAAAGCTATCGTATTAATGCAGCCGGAATCAATCTCACGCCGGTACTTTCTCAAGTTCTTCCCGAGCGTAGCTTAGTAAGCTCGGCTGGTATTTTTGGTTATATCGACATAGCGCCGAGTCGTAAGAAACTGGCTATTGCACAGGCTGCTATAGCTATGTCTGTATGTGACTTCAACCCTAATTCGGGTATTGTATCTAACCCGATAATCCTGGATTTGGATGATAAAAAATTTTACTATGGCATCAGTTTCTCGCCGGACAATAGTAAGGTGTATGGTTGTATTGTAGATGGACATGCCGGATCTTCGGGAGAGGAGCATGGTATCTTTCAATTTGACCTGGATAAAGAAGACTCGACAGAGATAGTTCGCTCAAAAACGATGATTAGTAACACAGAAGGTGGGCACTGGAATTTGAAAAGGGCGCCAAACGGAATGTTATATGTTATTGTCAGCTCCGGATCAAAATTATCTGCTATAACACGGCCAAATAATGCGGGCGTTTCCTGTCGGTATGTAAAGGATACCTGTTCGATGTTGCCTAATACGAGCTTCTACATTGGCCTGCCTTCTATAATACAAGGAAAGACTTACTATGCTACCCGATACGATACTGTATTTTGTGAAAACCAGCTACTCTTAACAGCTGGTAATTTGTCTGGCGTTGAATATCGATGGTCTGATGGCGATACGGGAACTACCAGGATGGTAAATACTTCTGGTACTTACATTTTAAACTATGAGATCCCCAATCCGTGTTTTCCCGGATTTCCCGAAAAGTGGTCCGAAACTTTTTACGTAGTTTTTGACTCATCTTACAGGGAAAATATCACCACTAATCATTACCAGAGATTTTGTCAGGAGGATACGTTGTTATTACAGGCCGGTAATACAGTAGGTGTTGATTATATATGGAACGACGGCAGTTTCGGTATGCGAAAGAAGGTGAATAGATCGGGGATATATTGGGTAAGCTATCAGGTCGATTCTTTATGTATGCGTTTTACGGATACTTTTAACGTTTTGTACCCCGAGGAGCCCTATCGGGTATCATTTACTACAGATACATTGGTGTGTTACGGAGATACAATGTTATTCCACAATAAATCACATTCCCTTTTCGACCGGTTTCATTGGTCTTTTGGAAATGGGATTGTGTCTGGAGACAGGGATGCACAACATTCCTACCAGCAACCGGATACCTATATAGTACAGTTGATTGGACATATTGGTGATGTCTGTACAGACACTACATCACAAATAGTCGCTGTGGATCCTGTTATTCCGATCGTCTTTCTGAAAAATCGAAGTAACATTTGTGTGGGAGAATCTGTTGTCTTTAGCCAAAGAATCAAAACGCTAACTATAGTTGACCTTCAATGGAACTTAGGGGAAGGAAGCCGACAGCCGGGTCTAGGAAGAATTGATATACAACATGCCTATGATAAGGCAGGACTGGCTATCCCTGTAACATTAAATGCTACTTTCAGGGCCTGTCCACCTGCTTCTTATACAGATACGCTGAACGTTTTTAAGCTCCCTGAAGTCGACTTAGGCCCGGACAGTGGCCTTTGTCTTTATGGCCGCCCACTCACTCTTAAAAACCAGATTCCCCGAAAAGATGCACAACAAAGTTTTATATGGAGTACCGGAGCTACCACAGAAAGTATAGAAGTAACACATCCTGGAATATATACACTAACTGTTCAGGAAGCACCTTTAGGTTGCAGCACTACGGAATCCATAGAAGTCAGAAAAGATTGTTATATAGATATTCCCAACGCCTTTACCCCCAATGGTGATGGTCATAATGATTACTTTTTTCCTCGCCAGCTTTTAGCGCGCAGTGTACGCCATTTCAATATGCAGGTATTGAACCGATGGGGACAGATTGTGTTTGAGACGACAAGTAATACAGGTAGAGGCTGGGATGGCTATTTTAAGGGAGAACAGCAACCCGATGGTGTCTATATCTACCAGATCACTATAGAACCGGAAGGCGCCTTGCCGGAATTTTACCAGGGAAACGTAACACTGATCCGGTGATTACCGATTATTAATCAATTACGAATCTATTATTCATTGTTAACGTTGCGTCCTTGCGCCTTCTTTGCGCCCTTCGCGGGAAACCACATCCTTTAACCTCAAAAACTCCTGTTGATTACTTTCATTATATATCGATTCCATCAGGGCTGTTTTTTCTTTGCTGGTAAGATGGAAATTTAATGCGACCGATTTTTCCTGATCAGCCGGTATATACTGTAAGGTGATCCGCCTGAATTTCTTACCGGGAAAAACTTCCTCTATATAGTCTTCAATATAGCTTTGCTGAAAGGTCTGGAAGGAACTCCACCTTTTCTGTATGGCAAATATGGGCCCGAATAACATGTCTGATAAAGAGTTTTCCCGGTCCAGTTCGGAAGGCAGATACTCGCGGGTGTCCCTGATCTGCAACAGTATGATCTCGCCGGCATTTTCATTTAGCCAGTCCCTGAATGTATTGATGTAACGTACGGAGGTTTCGATGCCGAAGTTATCTCTCAGCCCTGCATCCATGATATCCATTTCCGGTGCGGAAGGCAATTTCACTGCCGGCAAGATGATCGGGAAAGTAGCGCTCATTCTCAAAGCTGAGGCCATCTTCAGGTTAAGCGGATCCTGGTGCCTGAAGAATTGTGCATAGTCGACTGCATCAATTACCGGGTTAGGTTGGCCAAGTGCATTGGCAGCACGACACAGAAAGCTGACCGGCTGGGGAGAAAGTAACAGTCGCCTGCCATCATTCAGTATTGTTCCACTGACGATAAGCATGGGTGTTTTGGCTTCCGCTTCAAGATCCTGATAATCGTTAAGCCTGTAGCTGAGCAGTTCGCCGGTATTTGAGGCCAGCTCTTTATCGAAGGCATACCCCCTGTCTTTGCTGTAACGCCTCCCGGCTACAGTTATCTTATTGAACGGAGAGATCAGGTCTACACAGGCTAATGAAAATACCACAGCATTAAGAAGGTCTTTCCCGATATTGTCCTGGTAGGACGGGTGGTAAGGGTGAGCAATTGTTCCGGCTGCATATTGTGTATGTATAGAACGCCAGTAAGCCGCACCGATCATCCCTCCCGATGCACCGGAGATAAGGACGTTGTTCCGGAACAGCTGACCATTGGTTATACTGTCCGCATACTGAAGGCATCTGAATGTCCAGTAGGCAGAACGTGATCCGCCCCCGCTCACGGCAATAAGCACGACCGGAGGTTTTTCTTCGTTATTTACAGAATATTGCCGGGCCTTCCATTTGTTCAGCCGTGCTATTTCCTGCTCTTTATCCTGCTCGTACAGGCTGTCGTTGAAAATATTTTTTAAACTTGCGTATGAGTATTCCGGTACCCTTTTGTCATCATACTTCATACCATAAGCTATACTGCGCAGATCGAAGATGCCGTAACGGGTCATCATACCAGCAATAGAGAAAATGATCAGCCAGCCAATGATCTCCCAGCTTTTTAAAAAGTACTTGAACGCGCCCACTGCTGCCATAACCACGCTGAACAGTATCAGAAAACCTGCTGCAGCAGGAATCCTCAGTACAGGCTCATCCATGAAAATACCCAATACCAGCAGCATGATAATGGCAAAAACAATAGCAAATACGGCATTCCGGTGGTGTCGCCTCAAAACAGCATTGAGAAAACGATGATTATAGGCATAAGGTGTTTTTATGCTTTCGATTTTGAAAATATGGGTCATGTAGCTATCTGCTTTTACAATATCAAATTCATTATCTAAGGAGTCGTAAGGGATGATG
>JBEBVI010000043.1:0-17416 GCA_040392805.1 Taibaiella helva | reverse complement strand
GCCTGCCCCGTTTTTCTATTATAAAATCAACTTCGAAATTTCTTTCCCGCCAGTAATTAAACACTCATGCTGTAAGATTCTATCAGCGCAGAATCTTACAGCATGGCAGATTATCTTTAAACGCTATGCCTCACAAATAAAAAGATATTCAACTATTGCTTAACCACTTTTTCGGTCTTTATAAAGTTGCCCTCCTGGTCTTCGATACGCAGTAAATACATACCTTTTGCCAGGGTAGAAATGTCAATAACATTACTTTTTTCATTTCTGAACAGAGATTTTCCCTCAATATTGAATAAAGATAAAGATAGCAATACCGGAGCTTTAACAGCAATCCTGCTTTGTACCGGGTTGGGATAAACACCGATTTGTTCCTTCAATACCGCAATGCCCTCAATACGGGTAGGATAGTTGGTTACCCGGTAAACATCAGAAGTAAACGAACAGCCGTAGTCATCAGTAACAACCACGGTATAATCCCCATTCTCCGAAACATTGTATACATCTGAAGTTGCCCCTTCAATAATTGCTCCATTTAAATACCATTGATAACTTTCAAAAGGCCCTCCGGTAGTGCTTAATTGAAATTCATCAATAGTTATTGTTGTGAACAGGTCACTTCCTTTTATAATAAATGAGTCAACATAAGTACGACATCCGTCCAGCTTATAGCTTACCCAATAGGTCCCTCTTTCCCTTACTGTGCGCACTGGTTCTGTACTGTTATCGTCCCAGGTGTAACCTGTATATCCCAATGGTGCAGATAATTCTATAGTGCCCACAGCACAGATTAACGTATCCAGGGCTACTTTGAATTCATTTACATTCTGTACCGGCACAACAACATCGTTGGGCAATCCCTGTCTTAATACACCCGCTGTTTGGGCAGCATTAGGGAAATGCAGAATTGTTACGGAATCCTGAAACTGACAAGCGGTACCAACGCTGTCAGGATAGTTAATCCTGCCCATATAACGATAATTACTGAAGCCGGGACTACCCACCAGGGCGCCAAAATAAATCTTACCATCAGGACCAAGCTTCATATCAGTGTACTGGCCGGAAGGACCAAGCCGGAGCTTAGAGGCAGACGGGTCAGCTGCTGATAAATCGAACTGAAAAACTTCAGAACCTCCTGTTGTCTGCGCATAGACTTTGCTTCCGTCAGGAGAGAAAGTACCTCCGTAATAAACGGCACTGTCTAAGATTTGCGCATTGGATACCCTGCCTGTACTTCTGTCAAAATCAAAAATTTCCAGACCCCGCGCCGGCGATCCTGTTTTAAAATTGCACATCATTAACCTTTCCCCGTCAGGGCTTGCTTTAAGCACACCCTGTGTATAGTAATCCGGCAAAAAGTTACCGGATTGAGAGACCACCGGCGTCCTGTCAAAGCCGGAAGGAGTAATCGGATAAGCCTTGAACTCTCCACTAACCTCGGACCGGACCAATATCCATACCCTGTTATTACAATCAGGAACGGCTATCATTTTTTCCGTCAGGTTACTATCAATTAAAGTATTCCTTAGACTAAAAGTAGTATCGATATCACCGTTTCCATTATCAAACCTCATATCTATCACATTACAATATAGCCTGCATTTAGATACTGCCGTTAAAGAAAACAGATAGTAACGAAACGGATCGCCCGGATCCGGGACAATAAGCGCACCCTGTGTAGTGGAATAGGTGTTAATGGAAGTACCATTGATATTGGTTCCCCCAGGCATAATAGTGCCATTGGCTGTCCATACATTCATCCCCTCTGTATAAAACAAAAGCTTACCTGAGCTATCTGACACCGAAGCACAGGCTTCATTAGGGTTGGCCAGCTTTGTGGTAATTACCGTCGGAGGGTTAGTATTAAAGTCCAGGCCCAAATTGTAACCCATAGCCCATACCCTGTTTTGCGGAATACTATATTGAGCCATCAGGCAGGCCTGGCTTAACAAAACCAGTAGCATCAGAGAAAACAAACCCTTTTTGATCATTGTCTGTATCGTTTTATATTTAAAAAATGGAAAAACAACTACAGCTTATTGCAAAAGAGGAAAAACGGGCAGGAACAGACCGTATTAGATAACAGCCTGGCCGCCACATTGCCTTTCCTCCGAAAGCAACAGGCAAAATACATACAGGCTGGTTTTCTGGCTCATACCATTCCGGATAGCCTTCCCATCGGTTTAGTGCGACAGTGACATATTTATCCGAAAATTTAAAGTTCATCAGCTGAACTTTTGATATATACAGCTACGGGGATAGCGCCGGCCTCTCACCGGCTTCCCATTTAATCCTTCCGGGAAAAATTTCCCAGACAGAACCTGATTGCGGCGCAAAGGTATCTACTTTTTACTCATCATCCTTCGTTTCCGCAATCTTTATTAAACAAGTTAGCACGACCTCTTTTTATTTTATATTCTCTTTCTTGTAGTAATCCGTATACTTATCGTAAGGTCGCTAACCTTAAACGCTAACCGGTTCTTCCCGACAAAAGTCAGCTTTACGAAAGTTGTAGTCTCATTGCCAGAAGGCATTATCTCACACTTTCCTAATTTTATAGCTGCACCGCCTGGTTTGTTGCTGGCCCGGGGACTTCGACAACATCCGGGGACAAAGGTGAATTACCCATATCCCAGGTGCCGCCGGATCTCTTGAAATGTGCATGGCTGTAACATGCTATACACGAGGGGTAGCCGCTATGTGGCAAAAATTATCCTTGTGATTTGCTTACAAACAGCCAGCACCTACAGTGCATTTCATCCACCTTTTCTTATCCTTATTAAATATACCGAGGTATAGCTAATTTTCTTTCCCCGGCTAATCCGCACAGTTATCGTAATTTTGCTCACCATTAATAAAAAAACGGTACACCGCCAGTACTGTTTTAACCCAGGAAATTATATGTCCGACAATATTGAAATTTACGGTGCACGGGTACATAACCTGAAAAACATCGATGTCCATATTCCTAAAAACAAATTAGTTGTATTAACAGGCTTAAGCGGAAGTGGAAAATCCTCTTTAGCCTTCGACACGATATATGCCGAGGGGCAACGGCGCTATATGGAAAGCTTTTCGGCTTATGCCCGCCAGTTTATGGGCGACCTCGAGCGACCGGATGTGGATAAGATCAGCGGCCTCTCCCCGGTCATTTCCATAGAACAGAAAACAACCAATCGCAACCCCAGGTCTACCGTAGGTACGGTAACCGAGGTATACGATTTTATGAGGCTGCTATTTGCCCGTATCGGAATTGCCTATAGTTATGAAAACGGCAAAGAGATGCAGCGGTTTTCGGAAGAGGAAATTGCATTGCATATCCGGGAAAATTTATCCGGAAAGAAAATTATTTTACTTGCACCCATAGTCAGAGGGCGGAAAGGGCACTACCGTGAATTGTTTGAACAATTGCGCAAACAGGGCTATATAAGGGTACGTATTGACGGGAAAATAGAAGAGCTCCGGGAAAAAATGCAGGTGGACCGCTATAAGATCCACAACATTGAACTGGTGGTAGACCGGCTGGAGGTAAATGATACAGATAAGGTGCGTCTGAATCAAAGCTTGCATAAGGCCTTACAACTGGGCAAAGGGTTATTGTTTATCCAGGATCATGAAAGCGGTGCGATAACCCAGTACAGCAAGCACTTAATGGACGCCGAAAGCGGTATCAGCTACGAAGATCCTTCTCCCAACACATTCTCCTTTAACTCTCCTTATGGCGCGTGTCCGGCATGTAAGGGATTAGGCGTAGTGCACCGGATCAATATGGACGAAGTGCTGCCCGATAAAGAAAAGACGATATCGGAAGGTGGTATTGCACCATTGGGAGAGCGACGGGAAGCCGGAAGCTGGAAACAAGCAGAATTTTTTGCAAAGAAGAATAAGATACCACTTAATAAACCGGTAAAAGACATTCCTGCCAAACAGCTTAATTTACTTTTGTATGGCCAGGAAGAACCGGTCATCAGCTATCAGCCTGAAGATACATTGGGCTATACTTACCTGCTGGAAGGCCATGAGTTTGAAGGTGTCCTAAACATGATCATGCGCTGGTTCAGCGAATCTCCGTCCGACCATGTACGCGAGTGGGCGGAAAAGTTTATGGTATTGGATACCTGCCCGAATTGCAATGGCAGCCGTTTAAAGAAAGAAAGTCTTTGGTTTAAGGTAGCAGAGAAAAACATCGCAGAATATGCATCCCTTTCACTAAGTGATCTGTTTACTTCGCTGGAGGGTATTGAAAGCAAGCTGAATAAAAAACACCAGGTCATAGCTAAAGACATTCTTATCGAGATCCGGGACAGGCTCCGGTTCCTGTTAGATGTAGGCTTGCATTACCTGTCCTTGAACAGACCCACACGCTCGCTAAGTGGCGGCGAAAGTCAGCGCATAAGGTTAGCTACACAAATAGGCTCACAACTGGTGGGTATCACCTATATACTGGACGAGCCGTCAATCGGCCTGCATCAGCGGGATAACCACAGGCTGATCCAGGCTTTAAAGAACCTGCGCGATGGCGGTAACTCCGTATTGGTTGTAGAGCATGATAAGGATATTATGCTTGCCGCCGATCACCTTATCGATATGGGGCCTCATGCAGGCTATCATGGCGGGAATATTGTTGCCGAAGGGACGCCCGGAGATGTCTTAAAAAGCAATAGCATTACTGCCCGCTATCTTAATCATAAAGACGGCATAGACATTCCCAAAGTACGCCGTAAAGGAAATGGAAAGAAGATCGTGCTCAAAGGTGCAACAGGAAATAATTTGAAGAATGTTTCGGTAAGCATCCCTTTAGGTACGCTCACCTGCATAACAGGGGTTTCCGGAAGCGGCAAAAGCACGCTGATCAATGAAACGCTTTATCCCGTACTTTCAAGACATTGCTTCCCTGCTTCTAAGATGCAGGCTATGCCCTATAAAAAGGTAGAAGGGCTGGAGCATATTGATAAAGTAATAGAAATAGATCAAAGTCCTATCGGCCGTACACCAAGAAGCAACCCGGCTACTTACTGCGGGTTCTTCACCGATATACGGCAATTAATGGCGCAGATACCGGAAGCTAAGGTCAGGGGATACAATGCCGGGCGCTTCTCCTTTAATGTAAAAGGCGGACGCTGCGAAAATTGCCAGGGAGGAGGCACAAGGGTGATTGAAATGAATTTCCTTCCGGATGTATACGTACCCTGCGAAAAATGTAATGGTCGCCGCTACTCCAGGGAGACTCTGGAGATACGCTATAAAGGCAAGTCCATATCCGATATCCTCAACATGACGGTGGAAGAAGCAACAGTATTCTTTACGAATATACCTTCGCTCCACAGGAAGATACGCACGCTGGATGAAGTCGGGTTAGGATATATCACATTAGGGCAAAGCGCTGTAACACTGAGCGGGGGTGAAGCCCAAAGGGTGAAGCTGGCTACAGAATTATCCAAAAAAGATACCGGAAAAACAATCTATATTCTTGATGAGCCCACCACAGGGCTGCATTTTGAAGATATCAAACACCTGCTCGCCGTTTTGAACAAATTAGTGGAAAGAGGAAATACAGTACTGGTAATAGAGCATAATCTGGATATTGTAAAAGTGGCCGACCACGTAATCGACCTGGGGCCGGAAGGCGGAAACGGCGGTGGTACTATCTTATGCACCGGCACACCTGAAGATATAGCCCAGTGCCCCGGAAGTCATACAGGCGCTTACCTGAAGCTGGAATTATAAAGATAACGGGGATGCTAGTTACCAGTGGCATCCCCGTTAAATAACTTTAAACAGAATACTGTTATTTCCGGATCAGCTTTTCTGTCTTAATCCGGTTCCCTTTATCATCCGATATGGATATGTAGTAGATACCCGGCACCAGATTCTTTACAGAGATATGCTCCGGTCGGTAGTACACCCCCATTATACGTCCATCAAGGCAACTTAAAGTTACCGTAACGGGTACCGGTGCCTTAACAAAAATCACTTCGTCCGCAGGATTGGGATAAATACTTATTTGCTTCAGATCATAACTTTCAGAAATACCCGAATTCGGATAATTATTCACCGCATAAATATCTGAGGTATCTACACATCCCAATTCATCAGTCACAACAACACGGTAGTTACCATTTTGATCAACCTGGTACTGAGACTGCGTAGCCCCCTGAATAACTCTTTCATTCAAGAGCCATTGATAAGTAGAAAATGTAGCCGATGTACCCAGCACAAAACCCTCGGTCGTAATAATTGCCTCCGGATTATTTACCTTTACCTCAATGCTTAATACATCACTGGTATCGCAGCCACTGCTGGCAGCAACTTCTATATATCCGCCCTCCGTTCCTGCAATAACTTCGATAGTATTGCCCGTGCCGCTTCCTGTCCAGCCGGCAGGTAGTGTCCAGTTATATGATATAGCCCATTCTACAGGAGGTACAGAATAAACCAGGGTACTGCCGGCACAAACCTGTGTATCTCCGTTAACAGATAAAGGCGATAAAGGCTTCACACAATTCTCCAGTTTCCACAGGTCATTCAGAACTGTTGTTCTGCCACCATCAGCAAAACCATCTCCTGCCATGATCCAGAACCCGCCGGTATGGTCAGTCCAGTATGCCGACATATTGCGGGCTCCGGGCATATTACGGGGATCCTCCTGCCCCATCGTACCGTAAATACCGAAAGCTCCGGTCAAAGAATCACCTTTGATCCAGGTCCAGCTATTATCGGCCGGTGCATACTTCCAGAAATCATTTATAAAGCCGTCCCTCCCGGATGATCCGAAACCGATACCCCCCAAAAGATAAAAGTTATTATAATTATCTCTCCATGACGCTGCCCCGTAACGTGCACCGGGCTGGTTTGCCGTATTGGCTACATCTTTAATACCATATATCCCAACGCGGCCGGGTGTATTATCTCCCTTCATCCAGGTCCACTGTTGTGTTTGCGGATTGAACCGCCAGAGATCATTATAGAGGCCACCCGCATCTCCTCCGCCCAGCAACCATAGCTGACCGGCCGTATCTATCCAGCCGGATGCGAACTCTCTGGCGCCGGGCTTATTACCTGCAGCAGGCACCTCTCTTACGCCATATACGCTACCCTGGTTAAGCGTCATATCTCCACTTATCCAGATCCATTGCTTCAGGGCCAAATCATATTTCCATAGATCGTTCAGATAACCTTCCGGGCCATTTGCAGCGTAGCCCGAACCTCCAAACAACCAGAAGTTGCCGTCCTTGTCTGTCCACGAAACAGCGCCATGTCGGCCTCCCGGGTTATTAGCAGCCGAAGGCACCCCTTTCTGGCCATATACTCCATTTGGGTTCGTTGTCGCACTATCTCCGCTGATCCATGTCCAGGTTTTGGACGTAGTATCAAACAACCAGAGGTCATTGAGCATATAGTTAGCACGACTGGAAGCTGCGTATCCGAAACCACCAAACAACCACAGATTTCCCGCAGTGTCTATCCAACGGGCACTTCCGCTTCTCGACCCCGGCTTATTGGATGCGGCAGCAACACCTCGGGTTCCGTAAACGCCGACTCTATCGCCTACCGTATCGCCACTCATCCATATCCATTGTTTCAGTGTAAGATCATACTTCCATAGATCGTTGAGCCGTCCGGTACTGGTGCCTCCCCCACTACCATAGCCCCCTAACAGCCAAAGTGCATTACCGCCTGATGACCAGCTTACCGACATAGTACGTGAGCCTGGCTTATTGGTAGCAGCAGGCACACGCAATGTACCATAGTTACCAGCTATTTGCCCTGCGTTATCACCACGCATCCATACCCAGGGCGTTTGGGAGGATATCTGTGCAGTAGCAGCATATTGTATTAAAAAGAAACAGAAGAAAAACAATAATCCTAAATCTACTTTACGCATAAAAAATGAAGCTTATAAATTATTAATACCTGTTTTATGTTACCGGTTACCATCCCGTTATTTTGGAAAATTTTTCCACCCGCAGCACCCGGCCGTTTTTATCACTAAGCTGTAAAAGGTATAACCCCGCTCCCAGAGCGCTCACATCGATCTGATGATTATTCCCGCCTTTTATCAGCTCCCTGCCGTCCATTGCAAATACTGTGGCATAAAGCGGTACAGGCGATGTAAAATGCAGGACAAGCTGAACAGGATTGGGGAAAACCCTGATCTCCTCTGCCCAGGCCGGTACGGTTATGCCCCCGGTGGGCACGTTGCTCACACGATATACATCCGAAGTGTCCGTACAACCTCTTTCATTCACTACAGCAACAGTGTAATCTCCATTTTCCTTTACCTGGTAAATGCTGTCCGTAGCACCTTCAATAGGCACACCATTCAGGAACCACTGATAGCTCTCGAAGGGCTCGGTAGTGCTTAATGTAAATTCTCTCACGGTGATATGAGCCTCCGCATCTTTCAGCTCTAATACCAGTGCAATGGTGCTGTCGCAGCCTGCACCATTGGGCAGTATATGGTAGTAAGTACCTTCTTCCGTATAAGTACTGTCAAAGAAAGTATATTCCGTGCAGGCAAGCATATTAATCACAGAAGACGTGGTATCCGTACAGATCAACTTATATACGTAAATATCTGAGCCACCCGCAGCAGTAAGATCAGCATTGTTCGTATCGGGATCAAAATCTACCGTATTATTAAACATTCCTGAAGAATAGACATTTCCCGAACCATCCACTGTTATCCCAATACCCCAATCCTGGGATGCACCGCCGACAAACTGTTTCGCCCATTTAAACCTGCCTGATGAATCCAGCTTGGTGACAAATATATCGGATGATTTAGCATATAGCTTATATTCTTCAATGCCCGGATCAAAGTCTACCGAATCACTGAAAAAGCCCGTCACAAAAGCATTACCTGTACCATCTACAGCTATGGCATAACCTCTGTCGCCCCAGGCAGATGCACCGCCCATACCTGCTGCCCATAAATAATTACCTGCCGAATCTAATTTGGAAACAAAAATATCGGCCGCTCCGGCACTGTTAAGCATTTCTACACCCGTACCGGGATCAAAATCTATACCACCGTTAAAATTACCGGTAGTGTACACATTGGCATTATGATCCAGGGCAATAGACGTGCCCATGGCCGGATTAGGTCCGGTAAACTGCTTTGCCCAAACAAAATTCCCGTCTTTATCCAGCTTGGAAATAAATACATCGTAACTATTACTGCCCGAAGTCATGTTATATGGATTGGGTCCGGGATCAAAATCGGCCTGGCGTTGAAACTGGCCTGTAGTGTATACATAACCCCAACGGTCCACTGCAATCTTTTCCCCCCGGTCGAGCCTTGTTCCGCCCATTCCGCCCGCCCATACATACTCACCGTTATTGTTCAGCTTGGAAACAAAAATATCACTGGAACCTGCGGCATTTAACGTATTGGAGGAGGCTCCGGGATTAAAATCAGCTGTCCCGTAAAACACTCCGGTGGTATATATATTACCCTCTCCGTCCAAAGCTATTCCACCGCCTTCATCAGGACCGTCTGCAGATCCCATCTGAGCAGCCCATACCAAGCTCCCGTCATTGCGCAGCTTACAAACAAATATATCGGTCTGTCCATAAGAGGTCAGGTCATAAGCCTTATTATTTGGATCGAAAGAAACCGTTTCACTAAAGGCACCGGTCACATAAATATTCCCTACGGAATCTAACACCAAATCATTGCCGGCATCACTTCCTGCTCCACCAAATTGCCGCATCCATATTACATTACCTGCCGCATCATGTTTAGTTACAAATATATCCTGCCCGCCTTTTGAGATTATACTCCCGGAAGCAAGTCCAAAGTCGGAGGTATCGTTGAAATAACCTGTGACGTATACATTCCGCTCTGCATCTACGGCAACAGCGTTACCATAATCATACCCTCTGCCTCCCATCCTTTTTGCCCATTCCAGGCCAACACCCTGGGCATTAACAGAGCTAAAGCCAGCCGGTATTAAAGCACAGGTAAGGATATAAATGTATAAAATTGCTCTTTTCATATTTTCTGTTTTAATAACACTCTTTCTTTACAGATGTTTACAATACAATCTCAAAACTACTCCATACGCTACTTCAATATACTGTTACAAATACCCTAAATTGAGAATAGGTATTAATACCCATTCTTTAAATCCGCTATTAAATCATAATATTTTGTAGTATTGAGGTAATGAATATTCCATTTGTAAACAACAATATTAAAAAGAAAAGGTATGGACTCTTTTATAATGCGCTCCGGATAAGCGTAGCAGGGCTGTATATATACTGCTTCCTGTTATCTGTTCCCACATCGGGACAGGAAATCCAGCACCTGAATATACCATATAAAGATACTAATGCTATTTTAAAAGAGATAGATTATGCGAAGCAATTTGTTGCGCCATACCCCGACAGCGCCCTCAAGCTAATGCATCTGCCTTTACAGCAAAGCCGGCAACAATACTTTTACTATGGCAATGGTATTATACTACTGCACATGGGATCGGCCTATATCAATAAAGGACTGTATGAGCAGGCCGAGTTATTATATAAGGAAGCTATCCATAATCTGGAAAAATCCGGATGGGGCAGAAGAGAAATACCCAGGGCAATATGTGAGCTTGGCAATGTATTCGTTCTCAAAGGCTCGTATGAGCAGGCGCTTAAACATTACTATGACGCCCTGAATATAGCCAAAAAGGAATTACCCGACCTGAATATAGATTTCATATACAGCAATATGGCACGCGTGCTCATCCAAATGGGAAGAGATCCCCAAAGCGCCCATTATTACTTCGACAAAGCAGAAGAGATCGCTAAAAAATATAGCAATTATTTCATACTATGTAAAGTATATAACAATAAAGGAGTTGCATTTGTCACTCATAAAAAGTGGGATAGCAGTCTTTATTATTTTAACAAGGCTTACGAACTGAGCCTGCGGGAAAATTTCCCGGATATGCAATTCCTGACCTTATCGAATTTCGGTGTTGTATATCTGGAACAACATAAAGGGGATAGTGCCCTTATTTATCTTCAAAAATCAAAGCCCTTCGAAATGTATGTATCGATACCAATCCGGGAACGGGTCCGGGCCATGTGGGGTGTAGCTTACCTGCAAACAAAACAATACCGGAAAGCGATGCCCTTACTACTCCGCCAGTTTGAAGAGGCTAAACGCTCGGAAGATAAAGTGCAGATGCGCGAGGCGCACTATAATTTAGCCCAGCTGTATGGCGCCCTGAAAGATTACAGAAAGGCATATCATTCCGCATGGAGTTATATCAGGCTCAATGATTCTATGGGAGGTGAGGAGATTATAAAGAATGTAAATAACATGGAAGTTGCCTTCCGCACTGCTGAAAAGGAAAAAACAATATTTAAAAATAAGCTGCTTATAGCACAACAGGAACAAGAACTCGCCAATAAAGACAAGTGGATGATTTTGTTTGTATCCTGCGGGGTAATATTATTATTAGTGCTGTTTTTTACCTGGAGGGCATATTATTCCCGGCAAAAATTTATCGCACAAAAACTGCATAATATGGAGCAGCGCAGGGAAATTGAGAACCTGAAAGCCACCATTAAAGGTGAAGAAAATGAGCGGCTCCGGATTGCCAGGGAACTACATGACGGTATCGGCGGATTGATATCGGCAGCTAAAATGAACCTCGTAGCTTTAGGAAAAGAAAATAATTCAATAACAACCGGAGACATCTATCAGAGTACAGAGCAGATACTGGCTGAGGTAAGCGACGAGCTACGGCTGACTGCACACAATATGATGCCTAAAGCATTAATGGAAAAGGACCTGGTAGAAGCCATAACCTCTTTCTGCAACTATACCCGCCAACACAAAAATATTAATATAGAAATGCAGGCCTACGGCCGGTTCGACGGTCTGCCCGACGCTGTCCAGCTGGGGATATACCGGATTATCCAGGAGCTCGTGCATAATGTTGTAAAACATGCCAGGGCTTCACGGGCACTGGTGCAGCTCGCCCTGCAGGATAATATCATCAGTATTACCGTTGAAGACAATGGGAAAGGTATGGATCCCCGTTTGGTGGAAGAAGGCAATGGCGTAGGTCTGGAAAGTGTTAAAACAAGGGTAAAAAGCATGAACGGCACTTATTCTGTAAATACAGGGCCGGGAAAAGGCACGTCATTTTATATCGAGTTCGAGCTTGATGCCAAAATAGGCAGTTACAAATAAAAATCCTAAATTTAGCACGCCGGAAATAAAGTGATTTAGTAGAACAATGAGTATTGATGTTGCCATAGCCGATGACCACCCGTTAATATTAAAAGGGCTGCATAATATGCTGCATACCGCACCGGATATCCGCATTACCCAGACCTACGCCAATGGTGAGGAGCTGCTCGCCGGTCTGATCCGGCATCAGCCAGACATATTGCTGTTAGATATCCAGATGCCGGGCCTGTCGGGAGATGTGCTTACACGAATGATCGTAAGACAGTATCCGAACATAAAGATAATTGCCCTTACCAACCTGGATAGCACCTATTTTATCAAAACAATGTTCCAGGCCGGTGCATTGGGCTATGTGCTTAAAACAGCGCCGGAAGAGACTATCCTGGACGCCATACATAGCGTCTATGATAATAACCAGTTCCTTGAAAAAAAGCTTCGTGAATCTGTTTTACAGGCTACCTTATCTACCTCCCCGTCAACAGGAAAAAACCCGGTATTAACCAACAGGGAATGTGAAGTGTTGCAGCTGATCGCCGAAAACCTGACCAGTAAGGAAATTGCAGAACGGCTGTTCCTGAGCAAACGCACTATTGATCATCACAGGAATAACCTGTTGCTTAAGCTTGATGTCAAAAATACCGCCTCCCTGATAAAGAAGGCCATAACTTTAGACCTGATACATTAAGCTAACCGGACAGAGCCATTATAGCGCAAATGGATCATAATAGTGCCCTGTACAGAATTTATCATCGCGAAAATTCAAATTTTTATTTATTTTACGGTGTTTTGTGACATTTTTTAAAATCAAGATATGAAGTACGTCTTATATTTATTATTCCTTTCCGGGTTTTTGTTTTTTTCATTAAAATCCCGTGCTGCAGATCATGCTGAATTACATGCGATAAGTGCTGGAGATGGTATAGATTTTATTGAAAATAAAGGACAATGGAATAAAGAAGCACAATATAAGGCCGAGATACCGGGCGGCGTTGTTTTCCTGACGGCTAATGGTTTTGTATACAACTTCCAGGAGGATGCTTTTCTCGAATGTTCGGGAAATCATCCTGAAGCGCAGCCGGAGCCAAAGATAATAAAAGGCCATGCGTACAAAGTCAACTTTCTGGGCGCCAACCCCGCTTCCGAAAGGGTCGAAACCGATAAAAGAAGTTTTTATCATAATTATTTCATAGGCAATGACCCATCTCGCTGGGCTGGAAACGTAAGCTTATATGGCACCGTCTATTACAAGGATATATATAAGGGTACGGACCTGCATATATACAGCCAGAGCAGTACTTCCCTTAAATATGACCTTATAGTAAAAGCGGGAAATGACCCGTCCCTTGTCACTATGGGCTTTGATGGTGTAACACCGGAGCTGGATGACAAAGGTAACCTGGTCATACAAACCACGGTAAATAAAGTTGTAGAGCATGCGCCTTATTCCTACCAGGTTATAAACGGTAAGGAGGTCGAAGTAAAAAGCCGCTATCGCCTGAAAAAAGGACAGCTGACATTCGATTTCCCGGAGGGATATAATGCGGCATACGACCTGATTATAGACCCCATTCTTGTTTTTGCGAGCTTTAGCGGCGCCAAAGGCAGTTCAGCATATTATGCGCACAGCACCACGTTCGATTTATTAGGCAACACTTACAGTGCAGCCTATACCGCAGGTAGAGAATGGCCCACTACCACCGGCGCCTATCAGACCACCTTCCCTAACGGTTCGTCAACGGCAGCCATATTAAAAATAAATCCCACCGGAACCCAGATACTTTACGCTACTTACTTCGGCGCGAGCGGAGGTACTTTGCTTCCCAATACATTAAGGGTAAACAACAAGAACGAACTGTTTATGGCAGGCTCTACAAACCTGCCTAATATGCCGCTTACAGAAAATGCATATCAGAAAACCAGGAAAGGGACAAGTGACCTTTACTTGGTACACTTCACCGAAAAGGGAGATTCCTTATTAGGTAGTACACTTATGGGCGGTTCAAATATAGAATGCGCCACAACCGGAGCAACAAATGCCCTTCTTTCCAACACAAGCAGCTCTGGTAACCCTGCAGAGATAGCATTCGACAAAAACGGCTCTGTATGGGTGACTACGAATTCAAGCTCCACCGACTTCCCGGTTACCAGTAATGCTGCGCAAGACAAATTAGCCGGTGTCCATGATGCAGTGATATTTAATATCTCGGCAGATTGCTCCCAGCTTTTATACAGTACCTATTTTGGCGGCGACGGATGGGATGGCGGTATTACCATCGAAGCAGACAATAATGACGAATATATAGTAGTAGCCGGTTGGACACAAAGCAGCAAATTACCTGCGGCAGAAAGCGGGCTGCACAGCGCAAACATAGGTAATGCAGACGGTTTTGTAACCAGGCTTAATAAAAAGACGCTGAAATTTACAAACACAACTTTTCTCGGTACAGCCAATCAGGATTATATTCAGTGTGTAGCATTTGACAAAGAAGATAATATATACGTTGCCGGCCGCTCCCTTGGCGGGATATATCCCACTACGCCCGGAGTATATGTCACACCCAATGGAAATATTTTTCTGCAAAAGATGGATCCGGAACTAAAAACCTCATTGGCCTCTACCCGTATAGGCCCGGCAAGCTCTAATGTTCAGCCATCGGCAATGATCGTAGATATATGCGGGAATATCCTGCTTTCTACAATAGGTACCCGACAGATTGGATTGCCGGTAACAAGCGATGCATTCGACACGGTAGCCCGACCATTCTGGTTCTGTGCTTTAAGACCGGATTATACCGACCTTTATTTTGCCAGTTATTTCGGAAGCAACAATGACCATTTCCATACAGGGGTTGCCCGGATGGACCGAAACGGAATTGTTTACCATTCGGTTTGTGCCGCCGGCAGCCCGGAAACGATTGACTTTCCCACTACGCCCAACAGTTATGCACCAAAAAAATTAAATGCGAACACTAACGACAATATCACCTTCAAATTCAACTTTGAAGCCACCGGTGTACAATCCAACTTTGTGCTGGATCCCGATCTGCCACTGAAAGACACCGGTTGTGCTCCTTACCATGTAGCATTCAAAAACACATCGTCTACCGCCCAAAATTTCGTTTGGGACTTTGGCGACGGTTCACCTACCACCACAGCCACTAATCCATCTCATATCTTTACCAGCCCGGGCCAATACACGGTTACGCTCTATGCCTACAATGATACTTCCTGTGTTACCTCTGACACTTCTTATATGGATATAGTGGTGCTATACGTAGAGAAGCCTGAGATTGAGGTATCTGATACCATTTTATGTCATTACGAGCAGAAGATCAATATAGGTGTAACAGTCAAAAACCCCGGTCCGCATACGGCAATACAATGGGGACCTGCCGGTGGTGTTCTTTCCGCGCCCGACCAGGCAGTAGTTACTGTAGATCCATCTGCTTACCAAGCTTATTATGTAACGGTTAAAGATACGATACCGGGAATCTGTGCACTGGTCACCGTTGACACTGTACATATTGACCTTTCCCCCAGAGAGCTGCGCATCCTGAACAGCGATACGTTGGTTTGTGAAAGTGATGTGGTAAAAATTATCGCAAGAAGCACTCCCGGGTATACTTACAGATGGTCGCCCACAACAGGAGTGGACGATACCACTGCTTTAGAGCCTGAAATTACGATCAAACAACCGGATGTATACACACTCACCGCTTCCTATCCGGGTTGCCTGGATACGTCTGTAGCTATATCTATCGGTATGCAGCATACGCCGCGCGTAGAGCTGGGGCCGGATATGGCAGTCTGCGAGGGAGCAGAGGTGGCTCTGGAATCCAGGGTCTCGCCCTTCCGTAACGACTATATCTACCAATGGCAACCTACGGAAGGGTTAAATACACCCAATGGTCCGAATGCCGATTTTATAGCAACCGAGTCTACAACCTATTCTCTAGAAGTAAAAACACCTATAGGTTGTGCCTCTCTCAACCGGATAAGAGTGGTGGTGTACCCCGGAAGATTTGGGTCTATCATCAGCGATACGGGCGTATGTCCACACAATACCGTAGACCTGTGGGCTGCGGGAGGAACAAAATATGTCTGGACACCGGCCTACGGATTAAGCGACCCAACAATTGCCAATCCGGTAGCTTCGCCCCGGACACCGACGCTATACACTGTAATTATTACGGATATTCATAATTGTGTAGATACAGAGCAGGTATTTGTACAGATCTATCCGGGGGCGGAACTTACACTTCCCGATTCCGTAACGATATACCCGGGCGAGGAATATCAAATAGACCCCGGCACTAACTGCATCTATTTTCAATGGTTCCCGCCATCCGGCATAAGCAACACGGAAATAGCCAATCCGACAGCCAGCCCTGAAGTAAGAACGAGATACTATGTTACCGCACAAACTGAATATGGCTGCACTATAAAGGATTCTATTGACGTATTGGTTGAAGCTACTCTAATAGATATGCCTAATGCCTTTTCGCCAACAGGAGTAAACAATACATTTAAACCATCTAAAAGGGGTATAGCCGTACTTAAAAACTTTAGTGTTTACAATAGATGGGGTGCGAAAGTATTCAGCACGACACAAATCGATGAAGGCTGGGACGGAACATATAAAGGCAAACCGCAGCCGGTGGGCACATACGTTTATGTTATTGAAGCAGTAACTGATAGCGGAAAGGAATTTATAAAACGAGGAAACGTTACGCTGTTGAAATAATAGTCGTCTTTTATTAGGTGATGAGTGACATGGGCAATGTGTTGTTAACCTTCCACTTTTAGTTCTTTTTTTTAATTGTATTGCATTTGAAGCCAGATAAGCGCTTTACCTGTCTGGATCAGTTTTGACAACTTTTGAAAAGTTGTCAAAGCTTTCCGGGAAACTACTTGGTCCACTATAAACAAGTTTTGTTTTGTAGAAAAACGCAGGAAACCTATAAGGTAGATTGTCAAAAACAGGGTATAATATCAATGTCATTAACTTAAGTCCAGACACTCGTCCTTTGTCTTCCGCCAGGGCGGAACTACTCACGCTTGGGATTACAGCAATCTAAGAGATTTCCTCTGAATGACAAATGGGGGTTGTGCCAAGATACCTGTTAAGTTGATAACATTGGGTAATACCACACAACTTTGTTAAATAGCTTATACGATAATGACATTTTAATTAGACCAAAAATGGTCTACCGATATATA
>JBEBVI010000042.1:0-17612 GCA_040392805.1 Taibaiella helva | reverse complement strand
GGGGTTTCTTAAGCTCGAATGTCTCACGCAACGAGGCGACGGAGCAAAGATTTAACCTGGATGCAGATAATGCGGACAAGTCTAAAAACCGGCGTCTATCTGCAAAACCTGTGTCATCCGCGTGCTATCAAAAAATCTTCTGAATTAAAACCGGAATCCCAAAGTCATAGAAAACAAACCCGTTGGTTCCAATGCTTTGTAGTTTGTGGTTTTATATGGGAAAAAGTCCCGTTCGGTCGTTGTTTTTGCTATATAGCATACGCCTAAGCCCAGTTCCAGCCCCAGGTTCAGTACCGGTGTGATGTTGAAGTTTACATAATTATTGACAATTACACCCATACGCAGATGGGTTATTTTTGTATTATCGTATTGATTTGTATTGTAATTGTAATCCGAAAAACTTTCCTTTCCGTAACCCAGCATTAAGTTGGGCCCTAATGCATAGGTTACTTTACGCTGGCCAAAAGGATAGACTTTTAACCCTGGTGTGAAATATATATAGTTGTCTTTATAGCTGTTGTTGTAACTGTCCGTATCAAAGAGGAAATACGCGGGCAGAATGATGCTGATGGATCTGTCTTTACCTAATATTTTCTCATAGCCCATACCGAGGCCGGCTCCCATGTCCAATGCGGTAATGGGCGATATTCTTATTATGTTCGTGGTGCTGTTATAAAGAGCCCTGTTCTGGGTCTTGTCTTTTTTACGGGCCTGTACTGAAAAAGGGAGCATACATAATATACAGGCTAATGCCGTAACTGTTCTTTTTAGCATGTTGAAAAGTTTGGATGATTTGTAATGTCTGATTGTTTCATGTATTTTAAAACCGTATTCCCAATGTCAGGGAAAATTGTCCTGTAATATCGAAGCCTTTGGTAAAGGTTCCGTTACCCGGGTAAAATTCCGGGCCGCTCACTGTTTCCCTTTCGTAATAACGGGCTCCCAATCCGCCTTCTATCCCCAGGTTGAGCATAGGTGTAAATTGAAAGCCTAAGTAATTATTGACAAGCATTCCTAACCGCAGCCGGGTAGTTTTTACCTCTTCTACATACGATACAAGGTTATCGGTATGGTATTGCCATTCGTTTCCTCCGCCATAGGCCAGTAGCAGGCTGGGGCCGATAGAATAGGTTATTTTTCTTTGCCCCAACGGATATACTTTCAGCCCGGGCATGAAGTAGGCGTACATGTTAAAGCGTGTTTCGTCATTGCCCGGATAGATCATGCTTTTATAGTCTTCTTTATTTTCGAAAATAAGATTGACGGGAAATACTATGCCGAACATGCCATCCGCAATTATTTTTTCATAGCTAAGCCCGAAGCCGACCCCGATATCCGTGGCGGTGAGTGGTGTCAATCTCAGCATGTTGGTTCCATAAGGATTTGGCGCATCCTGATTATCGTCCGCATGGGCAACGGAGATGCGGGCCAGTACTAAGACGGAAAAGATCAGGTAGATACCTATGTTTTTGGCCATCATATTTTTAGCGGGATAAATTTTTATATTGTTTTAAACCAAATAGGCTTTGTGTTGTTCCAGTCGCCGTTATAATTGATCGTCAGCTCTTCGCCATCTTTTACTTCACGTATCGTTTTTATGGTAATCAGCTGTTTTTCAAAATCCATGAAATATTCGCAGTTGGCCTGGTAACTATGGTTGTACAGGGAAATATATCCCCAGGCCACGCAACATTGTTCCTCTTCATTGCCCCATGCAAAGATGTAATCATGCAGTGCGGTCTGGTCCAGCACTTCCTTTTCTTTGGCACTCATCACTAATACTGACGATATCTCTATCGTCTTCATTGGGGGGATATCTTTTTTTGTGAATACACCCCGTCCTTTGAGTGGTGTATCGGCAATGTAGAGGTAGGGGGCAATTTTTATGGTCATATGAAAGGATGTGTTTTGAGAGTATACTGCATGGCTGCCGGTTTTGGTAGAGCAAGGGGACGATGGAGGAAAGGGCCAAGCAAGAGTTTTTGGCTTTTTAATTTTGATTTTTGACTTGACCATTATGGCTCTGTCCATGCGCCGTTTTCTTTTAGGAGGTTGATCAACTCATCTACGGCTACGTTGCTGTCTATTCCCTTTTTTACTACTTCTTTGCCTTTATAGAGCGTGATTTTGCCTACGCCGCTGCCTACGTATCCGAAGTCTGCATCGGCCATTTCTCCGGGGCCGTTTACAATACAGCCCATGATGGCAATTTTTACACCTTTCAGGTGATGTGTTCTTTTGCGTATTCTGGCAGTGGTTTCCTGGAGGTCAAACAGGGTTCTGCCGCAACTGGGGCAGCTAATGTATTCTGTTTTGGATATTCTTTTGCGGGTGGCCTGGAGTATGGAGAAGGCCGTTTCATTAATGAACTGTTCTTTGCTGGAACTGGTATTATAAGTCCTGCCGGTCAGTGTTTCGCTGTTGGTATCCGGTTCTTTTTCAGGTTCCTGCGCTTGCATAGAAAGGCAAATGCCGTTACCATATCCGTCGAGTAGTAAAGCCCCGGCTTCGGTGGCAAAGTGGATCAGGTGCTCATCAACTGTATTCCACCGGCTGTTGACAAAGAGGATAACAGGATTTTTTATTTTGTGAGACGCTAAAGTGCTGCAAGCGCTTCTGATACGTTGCATACTATTGCTCTGGTTGCTGAACAGGCAAAGTACGGTGGTGGGATCGGCTGATAATTGTGCCAGGAAGCTTTCATTAAACCGCTGTTCATGCACCTGCGGGCAGCTAAGTGATATAAAATTAAGGGTATCGCTTTTAGGACCGGTCTTTTCGTATTCTTCTGCGGTATAAAAAGGGAAATATTTTGTCTTATCGGGATTAGTGGCCCATGCATCGGGCTGTGTAATGACTTTTAAAGTGCCCGGTAAGGGAAAGGGAATGGCTTGATTATTTAATAAGATATAGTCGGCTGCCGTATCGCTTATGCTCCATTTGTCTATGGTTTCGTTATAAAAATAACCTATGGCTTGCAGCGACTGTACGGTTATCCGTTCCATATGCCTGAAGTCGGCTATGACAACAGGTACATGGCTGCCACCAATATTGGTGCCGGATATATTTGGAGTATGAGGGATGACTAAAGGACTGGTATGTTTTTCATCTCGTTCCTGCTCCAGCCCTGCCTGGGGATATCGTTTGACCAGGTCGCGGCAAACCGGAATTTCCAGTTCCGGCTCTTCCGTAAGACTGACACGTACGGTATCGCCAATGCCGTCTTCTAAAAGCGTGCCCATGCCTACTGCGCTTTTTACCCTTCCATCTTCGCCATCCCCGGCTTCCGTTACGCCTAAATGCAGGGGATAGCATTCACCGAATTCGGCATACATCGTTGATGTAAGCAAGCGGTAGGCCTGCACCATGACAGAAGGGTTGCTGGCCTTCATGCTGAGTACAATATTGTGGTAATTTTCATCGCGGGCTATGCGGAGAAACTCCATCGCACTTTCTACCATACCGATAGGCGTATCACCATATCGGCTCATAATGCGATCACTTAAGGAACCATGATTAGTACCGATACGCATAGCTGTACCATATTCTTTACATATCCTGATCAGTGGCAGAAACCGTTGCCTGATCCTTTCCAGCTCTTCCCGGTAGGCCGTGTCTGTATATTCTATTTGCTCAAACCTTTTTTTGTCTACATAGTTACCGGGATTGATCCGTACTTTTTCGATCAGCCGGGCGGCTATTTCTGCTGCATTAGGTGTAAAGTGTATATCTGCCACCAGTGGAACATGAAATCCTCTTTTGTTTAGTTCCTTTTTTATATTAAACAGGTTTTCCGCCTCTTTTTTTGAAGGTGCGGTGATGCGTACTAACTCCGCGCCGGCCTGGATACAACGGATGGTCTGCTGTACCGTGCCTTCTGTGTCCATGGTATCTGTTGTGGTCATGGTTTGCAGGCGTATGGGATGGTAGTTCCCGATTACTAAATCGCCCACCTGCACCATTTTCGTTTTTAATCTTTTATATTGTGTGAGCGAAGCCGCATAATCCTGCACAGGATATTGAATGTTCATTTATCAGGTTGTCAATATTTAAAATAATTGTATGAATAGGGCGCTACTTATAACAAGCGATGTATACTAATAGTACAGGCAAAATAGCTTTTGTACAATATGTGCAAAGGTACGACGCGAAAAGGTATCAAATTTGATACAGATCTTTATGCAAGTTATTATTTGTTTGGTCACCCTTTCCGTCGCATAAGGGTGAAAATGGTAAATCTGTATCGTATTTTATTTCGTTATATGCAAGTATCTAATGAAAACTACCCTTTACATTGTTACAAAGATATTGTAAATCTGCCGCCATTCTGTTACAGTGCTGAACATTGGTTATTATGGCTTTAAAAAGGAGGTGTTGAAAACGGGCTTAATCGCAGGAAGATTAGCGCTACCTGTAAACCGCTCATTGTCAGAGAAGCACGACAGGTTGGCAAAGCTATATTGATACGTGATTTTGCCGGAACACCTGCACATGCAATTGTGCTCAGCCTGGGTAAACCAGGCATCCGCCGTTATTTTAATGGTTCCGATGACATTCAGACCATTGTTGAAGCTTTATTTTTGGCCTGTAATTTTCCCGCACCGTCGATTGTCCATACGCTTTTATTCATCGATGAAATACAGAAAGACACCGAAACCATCCAGCTATTACGCTATTTTTATGAAGAAATACCCGTGTTCTATGTGATTCGTGCAAGCTCAATATTAGCGTTTGTTATGCAGAAAGTGCCGGTTTCCCTGTAGGGTAGGTAAGAATTCTATATATCTCTACCATTAAATTTCCAGAAATCTCTCGAGGCTATCGGGAAACAACTCTTATTAGAGCAATTAAAACAGATCCCGTTAAAGCATGTGCACACCAGATCTTAATGGACGTCTTTCTCCGGTATGTCAATATTGACGATATGTCTGAAGTGCAGGGTTATTTGAGGAATTTTAAGGCTTGACTAATTATGTATAGCGTAGCGCTATGGCGTCGATCTGATGCAACCTGTTTTTCTCCGGAATCATTATTTGATCAGACCTAGTTGCACAGCTTTCATGACTAACCCTGCTGCATTTTTTACCCCCATTTTGTAGAACATGTTATTTCTGTGACTTTCTACCGTACTCTCGCTAATGAATAAACTGCTGGCAATCTGAGGTGTGGTCATTTCCCGGGCTATCAGTTCCAGTATTTCCTTTTCCCTTTTGCTCAGGGTACCCATATTCAGGCTAAAAGCTTCTGCTTCTTCTCCTTTCATTTTCTCCTTAATGGTTTTATCTATAAAGGTTTTACCCTGGCTTAATGCCGTTATAGCCTGTACCAGGGTATGATCATCAACACTCTTAAGCAGGTAACCTCTGGCACCGTTGTGTAGCATAGTACGGACATGGAAAGCCATGTCCATATTGGTAAGCGCCAGTATCGCTGTATCAGGATATTGATGGGATATGATCCTGGCTAATTCATCTCCCGGCATATCTGGCATCTGTATGTCCAATAATAATACATCAGGTTGATGCTCCTTTAACCCGTTTAATAATGCGGCTCCATTCAGGTAGGTACCGCATAGTTCGACCACGACGTGCTGATGTAGGATTTTTTCAATACCTTTAATCATAATCATGTGATCATCTGCAATGGCTACTTTTATTTTCATCTTTTTGGCTAGATTATATATAGCATATAGTGTGTATCTGTGTCCGTTCGTTTCTTAAAAAAACAGAACTATTTCAGCTCGCTGATTTCTGTTTCAAAATATACGGTAGTGCCGTTCCCAGGTTCCGAGCGTATGCTGAACTGACCACCCAAATGAGTAATGCTACGCCGTAAGGCTTCCAGTCCTATTCCTCCCTTTTCTTTTGCATCGGACATATTCATACCGCAACCATTATCTTCTATGGTAACGGATAATACCTGTTTATAGCGGCTGAGCTGGACCAGGATAAAATGGGCGTGTGCATGCTTAACTACATTCTGAACCAGCTCCTGGATGCCTCTGTAAAATATTAATTCCACATTTTTGTCCAAGCCATTAATGTAACCCAGGTATTGGTATTCTATTTTGATGCCGGATACTTTCTGGATATTAGCGCAAAAAATGCGTACGGCCTCCGCCAGCCCCAGGCGAAGTAAAAGTTCCGGCATCAGGTGATGGGCGGTATTGCGTACTTCTGTTATGGTGTGCTCCAGTATACCCATAACCTCTGTATAATCTTCATCACTGTCCAATACTTTGTAACGGTTTTTTAGAGTGCCCAGCCACATCTGCAGATTGGACATGGTGCCGCCTATATTATCGTGCAGGTCCCGTGCAATACGGCTGCGCTCCTTTTCTTCACCTGCTATAGAGGCCTGCCACGCGGCAATTTCCAGGGCCTGCCTTTCCGCCTGCTGTTGCATTCTTCTCCTGTTCCGGTAATAAAGCCAGGTGAAAGATGCAGATAGCAGTGCAATCACAATAGTACTATAAGTGATGGCATTTTTCTTTTGAATAATGGCTGCCTGTTTGGTGATAAGCAGTTCTTTCCGGATCAGCTCATTGTCCTTCCGGGCGCTCTCATATTGAACTTGCATACGGTTGACCCTTTCCGTCACTTCGGCTCCGGAGATGCTGTCTATGAGCCACGCTGATTTTTCGTACCATTCCAATGCATTTTTATAATCACCCTGGTGCCTGTAGCCAATAGCTATGGCTTCATACACTCCTTGCCTTACTTCCCTGGACTGACCCTGTTCTGCCAATATTTTAGCCTGGTTTATATAGTATCTTCCCTGTTTAAAATTATGTGAACGATTGTAACAATAGGCAAGGTTGATTAACAAGTGTATTCTGGAATAAGTACTGGCCTGTGGCAGGGCCATAGCTTCTTTTAGATAATGAAGTGCCGTTTTGTAATCCGGTGTTTTTCCTGAATTCATGGCAAAACCTGCTAATTTGGATAAGGCTGCTCTTTGCATTTCTGTGGAATTAATTTTACGGGCAATGTCGAGCGATTTTTGCGTCAGTCCGGTAATTTCCGCTATTTTCGATTGATCACCTTCTCCTTCTAAGGTAAGAGCCTTAGATAATAAAACAACGGAGAGGAGGTTACTGTCCTTAGTGTTCGTCGCTTCGATTTCAGCCAGGTCCAGATAATATATAGATTTGCGGTAATTGCCCAGTTTACGAAATAATTGGCCTGTATTAGCATAACAGTTTCCTAACTTGATTCCGTTATTTTCCCGGATAGACATGTCCTGAAGATAGTAATAGATGGCGGTATCATAATTGCCCATTGCATCATTCACTTGGCCCCTTTTACCCATAATTACTGCTTGCTGGTTATAATACCGTCGTTTTTTCTTCACCTTATTGTTGTTTCTTTCTGCTTCATCCAATAGGTTTAATGCTTTTGTGTAATCCCCTTTATACCCTGCTACATCGCTTAACCCGGTAAAGGCTGTTGCTACACCATGGAAATAATGTAATTTTCGCCCGGCCTGTAGCGCCTGCTGAAAGAAGAATTCTGCACTATCCGCATTTCCTGCTTGTATACACCTGATTCCTTCCTGTAGTACCCTTTTGATGCCAAGGGTATCTGTTAGGGGTAAAAGAGATTGCAGTTGATGCTGGCTCTGTTCCTGAGCGGCGGTAGTGAAGGGAAAAAAAAGGAAAGCCAGAATAGTAATTGCCGGAATATGCTGGAACCGTAAGTGGATAAAGCTAATAAACATAAGGTAGTAAGTAATCTGCCCGGGCATTAAAAAGAAACGGATGTTGGGTATACAGCAAGTCCTAAAGTTAAGTTTAATCCACGGTAAAAGGTAACCGGTACCCAAAAATCAAGGGAAACCTCTAGTCTGCAGGTAAAATGCCGGAGATACATGTCTTTAATAGTTTTTTTGTTGTGTAATGATCACTAAAATCAAGGGTTTCCTCTATTGATTGCAAAAAGAAGCAGCTATACCTTTGTGTATAGTAATAAGTATTTGATCTCTTTTTATTGAACCTGGAAAAAGATGCAGACGTGCTCTTCTTCTGTTTAATAAATGTGGATTGAAAAATAGATGTGTTGTTAAACCTTGTCTCCAAATAAGTCAGATCGCTGACGGCTGTTATAATAGCGCGACGATAAACAGGATATTCTCATTAATATAGTAAAATTAATCAAATGAATAATAAATTTTTAAACAAAATATTGTGTTGTTTTTTAATGCTAGTTAGTGCGCGTTCCGGATATGCGCAACCGGTAAAATTTGAATGGGCCAAAGGATTTGGTCAGGATCGCTGTGAAAGTTATTCGGTAAAGGTGGACAAAAAGGGAGATGTTTATATTGCAGGCCTTTATCAGGGCACTACTGATTTTGATCCCGGATCCGGCACGGACATGCATGCCTCGAGCCAGATAGATGCTTTTGTCAGTAAATTTAGTTCCACAGGCACATTAAAATGGGCTAAAACTTTTACAGGTATTTCTACCGATATGGCTTTTGATGTTGCCATTGATGAAACGGGGAATGTTTACACCGTTGGTAGCTTTTCCTCTAGAGCGGATTTCAACCCGGGAACAGGTGTAGCAGATACTTTTTTCCTGGAATCTTTTGGTAACGGTAATGGCGGCTCACCTGCATTTATCTCTAAGCTGGACTCTGCAGGGAATTTTGTTTGGGCCAAGAGCTGGGGAAGCGAAGTTTACGGCCAATTTACCCAAGCCAAGTCTATAGCCGTCAGTAAAGAAGGCGATATTTATATTACCGGTATATTCAAAGGAACTGTTGATTTTAATCCCGGTAGCGGAATATCTTTATTGACAGCCTCTCTGGATGCTGAAGGTTTTGTTTTAAAATTAACAGCCTCCGGCGATTTTGCATGGGCTAAAAAATTAGGTAACGGTCCGGGACCTGGTGATTACTACGGCGGATCCTACCCGGAAAGAATTGTGGTAGGCGCCTCAGGAAATATATATTATACTGGCTCCTTCCTGGATTCTATTGATTTTGATCCTGGCCCTAACGAATTTTTGCTAGTTTCAGAAGGTGGTTATATGAGGGACGCATTTGTTGCAAAATTAACAGCTGACGGGAACTTTGTCTGGGCGAAAAAAATGGGTGCGGAAAATGAAGATGATTTTGGTTGTGGCATAGCTCTGGACGGAAGCGAAAATGTACTATTGACGGGTAGTTTTACAGGTGCTGCTAATTTCAATATGGATGGCGGTGGCTTTATTTTAACTTCCAGCGGGAATGGTGCACAGCAAGATATTTTTGTTTCTAAAGTAGATTCTGCCGGCAAATTTATCTGGGCTAAACAATTCAAGGGAAGTTCGAGGAATCATTTGGCTACAGGCTATGGAGTAGTAGCAGATTTATACGGGAATGTGTACACAACAGGTTATTTTACAGACACTTTGAATTTTGGCTCCGGTACAAGTGACCAGTCGTTAACGGCCAAGAGCAGGTCAAATTCAGATGTATTTGTTTCCAAGTTGAATGCTCAGGGTGATTATATCTGGGCGAAAAATTTTAGTGGTACCTTGTCAAGCTCAGACGAATTTGGCCGGGGTATTGCTCTGGATGCAGCAGCAAACATATATATTACCGGAAACTTTGAAGGGACCATGTATCCCGACCCCGGCAACAATAAAATTAGTGTAAGTTCCCATGGTTCAGCAACTTCCGATGCTTTTCTGCATAAATTCAGCCAGGAGTGCATTAAAACTTATGACACGATCAGCATTACGGTCTGTGATAGCTTTGGTATTGGGGGTACCTATTACAGCAAGAGTGGTACCTATACCGCTATTATTCCTAATGCTATCAACTGTGATAGTATTATTACCCTTCATTTAACGGTAAAAGGTAATAGGAATTCTGTAAGCGCCCAGGCTTGTGATCAGTTTGTCTATAATGGTAAAACCTATTTCACAAGCGGTACTTATACGCATGTATTTAGAAATGAAGCAGGATGCGATAGTACGGTTACCTTAAATGTAACCATTAACGGCAGTAACCAGGATACGCTTATCGAGACAAGTTGTGGCAGTTATCGTTTCAATGATTCCGTCTATTATGAAAGCGGTATCTATACCCAACTTTTTCAGAATGCACAAGGATGTGACAGCAGCTTTACCATTGATCTCCGTATCCGGAAAGCAGATACCGTAGTAAAACAGGAAGGTATGTTACTTATTGCCAATGCCATAGGTGCTAGCTATCAATGGCTGAATTGTACAGATCATCAAGCGATTCCCGGTGCGACATCGCGCTCTTTTAATCCCGTTAATCCCGGTAGCTATGCTGTAGCAGTAACCCAGGAAGGTTGTACAGATACCTCCAGTTGTTATACCTTCACCGGTACCGGTATTTACAGTACTAAGACGGAGCATTGGCTACAGGTATACCCAAATCCGGGAGACAATTGGGTTACTCTAACTACCGGCATAAATTGTAAAAACGCCCGCCTCCGTTTGGTTAATCTCCTGGGGCAAGTCGTGTTGGAGCAGCTTAACCTTAAAGGAAATACCTTTACATTAGATCTCAGCACTTTTGCGCATGGTGCTTATTTTATAGAGATTCAGGAAAAAGACCAGGTAAACAGGATAAAAATCGTTAAACAATAACCTGGTACTATCCATATCCTATCAATAGCATTTATGTTTTTTGATGGTACGGACGACAATGACCTACACTAATATAGAAAGCAAAAAACAACTCAGGTAACCAAGAACCGCAATGTTGACTTGGTATTTTTGACGCTTAACTTTTAATGCATATGAAATATAGGATAATAGCAGTGAGTGCGCTGATAAGTTGCCTGCTCCTACATACGATTCAGGCACGGGCGCAGCAATTTGAATGGGCCCTCAAAGTTGGAGGAGGCGCCGCTATAGACAGCAGAGCTATAAAATCGGATAAAAATGGAAACATATACACAGCAGGAAATTTCCAAGGTAGTGTAGATTTTGATCCGGGTATACCTGTTTTTAATCTATCGGCGATGTATGCGGGAATGTACACCATTAGCGGATTTATCACCAAGTCAGATTCTTCAGGAAATTTTTTATGGGCCAGGCAGCAAGGCCGTTATAAAGGTTATGTATACACGATGGGTATGTCCCTTGATCCATCCGGAAACGTGTATACCATGGGTACTTTTACAGGACTAAACAATTTTAACCCGGGTACTAATGCCGCAGATACCTGCTGGATGCGACCCTTGCTTTCTTATACTGAAACGGGCGGCCCGGATAACATATTTATATCCAAACTGGACGCTGAAGGTGGTTTTAAATGGGCCAGGCAGATCGGAACGATAAACCTGGGCAAGTGGGATGCGCTGGAACCTGTTGCTATAGCGACAGATGCTATGGGTAACGTTTATCTCGCAGGCAATTTCCGGGGAGCTCCCGATTTTGATCCGGGTAGGGGAGAAGCCTCGCTGCCCTGGACCAGCGAGGCCAGAATGCAGGATGGTAAACAGGTTAATCATGATATATTTATTCTGAAACTGGATACGGACGGTAATTTTCTGTGGGTAAAAGGCATTGGCGGATTAGCGGATGAACGAGTGATGGGCATGACACTCGATGCCTCCGGAAATATTTATGCTACCGGGTACTTTCAGGGGACCCTGGATTTTAATCCCGGTACTGCGGTGTATGATCTGAAGGCACAGGGGCTGACCGACGCTTTTGTGCTAAAATTGAATACTCATGGTAATTTTGTGTGGGCCAAACAGGTTGGTGGTTATGGTGATGATACCGGAAATAATATTACGCTGAGTAAAAATGGGGAAGTGGCCATAAGCGGCACTTTTAATAATAGTGCAGATTTTGATCCGGGTCCCCAAAAGGCAATACTTACTGCTCATACCAATTCGGACATTTTTGTGCTGAAATTAACCACATCCGGTAATTATATCTGGGCCAGGCATATCGGCAAAAATAGGGGTAATATTTTCCCGGCAGCACTTGCATCTGATACCTCCGGCGATGTGTACCTGGCAGGTACTTTTGTGGGTACAATGGATTTTGATCCGGGTACAGAGGAGTATAATCTTTCCAGCTCTGGTATTCAGGATTTTTTTATTACCAAAATGTATGCCGATGGAGGGTTTGCATGGGTGAAGGCATTGGGTGGTAAGGCTGCCGGCATCACCGGTACAGACATTTTGATAAGTCCATCAAAAAGCATTTATAGCACCGGCATGTTTAGCGGCACTGTCAATTTTGACCCGGGCACCGGTGCCGGCTATAACCTTTCTGCAACAGTTGCCAAAACGGATATGTTCCTGCATAAGATGAGTACTTGTTACCGGTCTGGCCAGGTAGCAGTAACGGCATGCAAATCCTATACCATAGGCGATCGGACTTTTACAGAAAGTGGTATTTACCCGCTTACCATTCCCGGTGTAGAGGGTTGTGATAGTTCCCTGAGCCTGGATCTGACCATAAATAAGATAGATGTTTCCGTAAGCTATGCAGGCAATACGCTGACAGCCAATGAAACGGCTGCGACTTATCAATGGATAGAATGCAGTAATGGCTACCGGACAGTGGCGGGGGGTAAGACGCAAAGTTTTAAACCGGAACGCGATGGTAGCTATGCCGTTATTATCACCAAAGGAGAATGCAAGGATACTTCCGAGTGTTTTAATATTGCTTCCACTGATATCAAAGAACAGACCGGCGCTCAATCTTTAACCCTTTATCCCAACCCGGGAAAGGATCGCGTCAATATGAAAGTCGGTAAAGCCCTCCGGCAGGCCACTATCAGATGGATTAATGTAATGGGACAAACGGTGTGCCGTCAGCCTTCTTTGTCTGGTACAGTCTTCTCCTTTAACGTAGCATCTTTACCTGCCGGAATATATACTATCGAGTTGGCGGAAGAGGGAAATTATACGAGAGTAAAATGGATAAAGACCGGGTATTAAAGCAGGCCGGTAATCCTTTTCATGAATGGTATTCTGCTTCCTAATAAAAGACAATAATGTATATTCTAAAAATAATGATGATGAATAGATGGTTAGCGAGTGCCCTGATTCTATTTCTGGCCTTACCCCTTGGGGCACAACAAAAGCTGGTGCTTTATGAAGAGTTTACAGGAGAGAACTGCCCGCCGTGTGCAAAAGTGAATCCGGGCTTATGGGCCCTGTTGTCGGAAAACAGCGATAAAATATTGCTGGTAAAATACCAGTCACCGATACCTTATCAGGGCCCATTATATATGCAGAATAAGGAAGATGTAAAGAACAGACTTTCCTATTATGGTGTGGACGCTGCTCCCTATGGACAGATGGATGGACTACCTTCACCCGGAGATGGTTTACCCAGTCTTTTAACCTCAGCGCACATCGCTGCTGCGGCAGCATTACCGGTATACCTGGATCTGAACGGCAGTGTGCAGATCATTTCGGGTGACTCTATAAGCATCAGCATCCGTGTAAATGCACTACAGCACTATTCGGGAAAAGCTCTGAAGTTACGTATCGCATTGTTGGAGACTTTAGAATATCCCACGCCGCCCGGCACTAACGGAGAGACTATTTTCCATAATGTGATGCGCAAAATGTATCCGGAGCCTGATGGCCTGGCTATAGAAAATAACTGGTTTAACGGGCAAAGCCAGGAACTGAACATCAGGGGTAAAATTCCCAATTATGTCAATCAAAACAAAGGCATAACGGTTGCAGCCTGGATCCAGGACGATAGCAACAAAAGTGTGATACAGGCTGCCCTGTTGCAACAGCAGTCATCAACCAGCTTATTCCAATACAAAGAGGCCAATGCAAGTATACCGTTATACCCCAACCCGGCACAAAATGAAATCCGGTTCGCTATAGCAGGCAACTCAACAGGTCCCGTTTCCTGCTTTATCACAGATCTCTTGGGTAGGCGGCAGGCTACCACAATAGTAAAAACCACAAACCCTGATAAGACGAGCATACAGGTTTGCCTTAGTCAACTTATACCAGGTATCTATTTTATGAATATTCAGGTCGGTGACAAAACCTTCCGGCAAAAATTTATAAAGGGATAAATAATGTGGCAAGGCTTTCTTATAAATGCAACAAATTTTCAAATTTCATTTTGACTTCTAATTTTAAAAAGTATGAAAACACTACTCTTTATGCTTCTCGTGACTGGAGGTTTTTATAATGCTTACAGTCGGGTACCCGGATTGCAATCTTTATCTGAGGCCAGACAATTGTATTTTGTTGAGAATAAGGGCCAGGTCGTAGATCAGAATGGCCTGACTCGTAAAGATATCGATTTCAAACTAGGCACTGAAAAAGGTTTGTCGATTTTTATTGGCAAAGGTAAAATAGAATACCAATGGAGCCGGAACAATATACTGCCGGCTCGAGGGGATGGTCATGCGTTATTTACCAGCACAGGTAACCCGGCTTCTGCCCATACTACGGATCTTTGTAGAATGGACGTAACACTGGTAGGTGCCAACCCTGATGCCCTACTGGTTGTAGATAAAGCACAGCCCTATGAAGAACATTATTATACATCCGGCAATAAATTAACTACCAGGTCCTATAACAGGATTACCTACAAAAATATTTACCCGCATATTGACTGGACTTTTTATTTCAATGCGCAGGGAAAGCTGGAACACGATTTCATTGTTCAACCCGGAGGAGATGTTTCTGTTATCCGTTTGCGTTATGGAGGAGCCTCTTCCATAGCTGTGAATGATGATGGCAGTTTAACTGCCCTGACTCCAATGGGACAAATTACGGAAAGCGCTCCGCTTAGCTATAGTCTTGCTCAGGGAAAAAAATCGCTGGTTAGCTCGGGTTATATATTAAATCAGAACGAACTTTCGTTCCAAACAGGAGATTATAAAGGATCGCTGGTTATTGATCCTTCATTGGAATGGGCAACCTATTTTGGCGGTAAATATGCTGAAGCAGCTTATGCCCTGGCCTCGGACCATAACGGAGGACTATATATTTGCGGTATGACGCAAAGTAGTGAAAATATTGCCACTACAGGAGCTTACCAACAGGGGAGGGGTGGGGCAGAATTAGATGCCTACGTAGCTAAATTTGATGTTGCGGGGAAATTACTATGGGCAACCTATTATGGAGGGGATCGTAATGATGAAGCTTATGCCGTTGTTTGTGATGGTGTTGGAGGTGTTTATATCGCCGGTGTTACGGAAAGCCTGGGACTGGTAACGACACCGGGTTGTCATCAGCCTGTTTACGGTGGTGGTGGCAGCGACGGGTTTATTGCTAAATTTGATACCAAAGGTACCTTGCAATTCTCCACTTATTATGGAGGCGATGGGTTATCTGCGGGTGCCGGACAGCATGGTTACGATATCATAAGAGGTATCGCCTACGATCAGTCGGGGCATATTTACATCACAGGTACAACGCTGAGTGCTAGTGGTATTGCCACACCCAATGCCTATATGGCTGATTATTGTGCCTTTGGAACGGGAAAATATACCTACAATTTTTATGATGCCTTTCTGGTGAAACTGGATACCAGTGGAAAGCGCCTGTGGGGAACCTATTATGGTGATGGCGGATGGGATAAGGCACAGGCAATAGCTTGTGATCAAAGAGGAAATGTTTATATTGCCGGTAGTACAACGAGTTCGGAGAAGATTGCCACTAAGGGGGCGCATCAGACTGTAATAAATGCATCATTTGCATTGGGCCAGGATCAGCCTTTTGTTGCCAAGTTTGATGATAAAGGGGCACTGCTGTGGGGTAGCTATTATGGCGGAGAAGCAGGTGGAGAAGCCACGGGAATAACCTGCGATAATAATGATGCCATCTATTTTTCCGGCTTTATTGATGGTAACGGAACCGGAATCAGCACACCTGGTGCACACCAAACGGTGTATGGCGGAGGAATGAATGATGGTTTTCTGGCTAAGTTTTCTGGTGACGGAAAGCGGGAATGGGGTACTTATTATGGTGGAGACGGGCAGGAAGGAGTGGGACGTGCCTTTGTCTGTAATTATGATTCTAAGGTGAGCGTAAAGGTGACCACGGATTTTTCGGGAAATGTATTCCTGGTGGGTGGTACTACCAGTACCGATCGTATAGCAACATCTGGTAGTATCCAGGAATACCCGGCCTGGATTACCGGTGGGGGTTGGGATTTTTTTATTGCTAAATTTAATTCCTACGGCGATCGCCAATGGGGAACCTATTATGGCGGTATCAGTGAGGATTATGCAACCGACATTGTTTGCGATAAGGGAGAGCTATATGTATCCGGCCTGATGAACAGTGGCGGAATGGATGTGAAAGCCGATAAGGCAGGAAGCAGCGGTGATGCAGAGGCTTTTTTGTTGCGCATTACGGAATGTGATAAAGGTAAGGTAAGTATTACCGTAAATGGAAGGCTCTTGGGAACTACCGGTAATGATTATGCTTCCTGGCAATGGTACCGGGATGGTGTACTTATTCCCGGAGCACAGGATGCTACTTATTCGGTCGAAGAAAACGGCGACTACAGTGTATCGGTTAAAGATTCAATGGGTTGTTCTGATTCTGCCTGGTACATTGTTACGAATATTACCGGTATCGCAGAACAAAATACAGCTGGTGAGCTTATTAAAATATACCCTAACCCGGTAAAAAATACCGTTTATGTTCAATCACCGGTTGCCTTGCAGGCCCGTATCGCAAGCATAGATGGACGCATACTTCAAAAGGAATCCCTGGCCCCAGGTGTGCAGATATTTAATCTTACCCGTTTCGCTCCGGGGCTTTATTGGGTAAGTATAACGGATAAAAACGGACATTTGCTGAAGGTAGAAAAGATTTTGAAACAATAAATTTTTCCGGAATTGGGTTTTATGCAATGAAGGAGTTTAATACTCCTTCATTGCATAAAACAATTTAATCTTTAGCAATTACCTTTAAGAGGTTATTAACCTTTAAAATCGTTTAACTTCATCTTTTATACAGGCATCAAACGCAAGTGTTGCCAGCAGGATAGCGAAAAAAGCCCTTGCGCCTTTATTGGAGCTATAAACAAATTGATAAGAGAACAGGGTGAGGTGCCTCAATTGAACGGAGGTGTAAGCTGAACGGTCGTTCTCCAACTAAATTTTATACTTCCTTGCCTATTGGCCACCCGACCACCGGGCATATACTATTGCCAGGTGTATTCTGGCGCAGAATAAAAGTTTTGAAATGTTGGCAATGAATATGCTAATATTTTCTTCCTGCTATTGCTCCTTTAAAAACTTATTGAAACGATCTTTACCCTCCTCAAGAGTAAATATTTCGGCTATATCAGAATAGTTGTTTTTATCACTTACACGATCATAGGCCTGCTGTACGAAGGTCAGTCTGTTATCATCAAAAAATATCCAGCCGGCAATATTCTTTACGTCATCCGTTGTTACGGTATGTTGCTTTATGTAGTTTAAGGCTTTGGCTAATTTTTTGCTATCTGCATCTTCCTGATCCATAGTCGTTTTTAGGGACTTCAGGGAGCTACTTAATATAGGTTGAACCGGCATTTCGAAGGTAGTATCGCCTGGCTCCGGTTGCTGCTGAACGGTGGGAGTGTTTATAGGCTGATTGAGGTGCGGGTCAAACTGATCGGGAGTGGAAAGCATTTTCACATTCGCTACTTTTT
>JBEBVI010000041.1:0-17662 GCA_040392805.1 Taibaiella helva | reverse complement strand
GCCTTGCTGGCCTTTTTCCCATTACGTAAAGCGCCCGGGTATAAGCTGTTTGCAGCTGTGGCAGGCTTTGGTATCTGTATCGTTATTTTCGGCTTATCCACTAATTTCTATTTATCTTTTTTTGCCTTAATGTTCAGCGGACTTTTTGATGCCATCAGTGTGGTCGTGCGTGGTACGGTATTGCAACTGGTTACCCCTGATGAAATGCGGGGCAGGGTAGCAGCCGTCAATACCATGTTCATCAGTTCATCGAATGAGCTGGGCGATTTTGAAAGCGGTGTAATGGCGCACTGGCTCGGCCCGGTGCGCGCAGTGGTAGCCGGAGGTTGCCTAACCCTTACCGTTGTCGCTATGACCTTCTGGAGAGCTCCCCAATTACGCCGATTCTCCTTTACAGATCACACAAAAACCGGATAACACTTTATACCTGTCAGATTCGCCTTTAAATAATCCATCACCCATCACCCATCACCCATCACCCATCACCCATCACTCATCACCTATCACCTATCACTCATCATCTATCACTCATCACCCATAAAAAAATCATAAAAATTTAATACAACCCGATAAACTTCTATCAATAACTTTGCCGGTTAGTGTCATAAACGACCATATGAGAAAGCATAAAGAAGTAACGATCATACGGGATATAAGCTGGCTTCGTTTTAACGACCGGGTCATGCAGGAAGCTAAAGATCCTTCTGTTCATATATATGACCGGCTCCGTTTCCTCGGTATTTTTTCTAATAACCAGGATGAGTTTTTCCGGGTACGGGTGGCTACGCTTAACCGGATGGTCAAGATGGATAAAGGCGCCAAGATGCACCTGGAACAAAATCCGGAAAAAATATTGCAGACTATACAGGACCGGGTTATGGAGCAACAATCGGAATTTGATCGCGTATATGCCGATATTATCCGTGAGCTGGGCCGAAACAATATTTTTATAAAGAATGAAAAACAGCTGAGCACTAAGCAGGAACACTATATAAAATCTTACTTTGAAGAAAAAGTAAGAACCGAGATCGTGCCCCTTATGATAGAAAGCATACCTAATATGCCTCTGCTTCAGGATAATGCTATATACCTGGCATGCGTGCTGGGTAGCAATGAAAACCCGATGATGCAGCGTTATGCACTTATTGAAATACCGGTAGGCAACTTGCCACGCTTTGTGTTGCTTCCTTCTGAAAAAGATACCAAAGATATCATCTTGCTGGAAGATATCATACGTTGGAATCTGCCTAACCTTTTTGCCGCTTTCGGTTTTGACCGCTTTCTTGGATATATCGTCAAAGTAACGCGTGATGCGGAGTTTGAGTTGGATTACGATGTCAGTAAGAACCTGGTACAAGAGCTGGAAAAAGGAATAAAGAGCCGGAAAAAAGGTAAAGCCATGCGTTTTGTATACGACCGGAATATAGATCCGGGGCTGTTCAACTACCTGACCAAGCGCCTGAATCTTACCAAAAAGGATAACCTGATACCAGGTGGCCGTATTCATAACTTCAAAGATTTTATGAATTTCCCGGCTTCGGTATTTAAAGACTTCGAGCCACGGCAAAAACCATTTGTCCATCCATTACTGATACAGCCCTGCCGCATTATGGACATCCTGAACAAAAGCGATGTCATGCTGCATTTCCCTTATCACTCTTTCGATTCCGTTATCGACCTGATAAGAGAAGCTGCGATCGACCCTTTTGTACAAAGTATAAAGATCACCTGCTACCGCCTGGCTAAAAATTCCAAACTCATTAATGCGCTGATTAATGCCGTACGTAACGGTAAATCGGTAACGGCGGTGCTGGAGCTTCGTGCACGCTTCGATGAAGAAGCCAATATGAAATGGAAGACGAAACTGGAAGATGAAGGGGTAAAGGTGATATTAGGCCTGCCGGATATGAAAGTGCATGCCAAGCTTTGCGTAATAAAGAAAAGAGAATTTGAACGGATAAAAGAATACGGCATAGTCAGCACAGGTAATTTTAATGAAAATTCGGCACGTTATTATGGTGATCACTGCCTGCTGACGTCCAATAAGAAGATCACGGCAGACATCAACCGGGTATTTACTTATCTGGAAGATCCCATGCATAAAATAACCCCATTAAGGAACTGTAAAACTTTAGCATTGTCGCCGCTTAACATGCGTACTTACTTTATGCAGCTTATAGACAAAGAAATAAAAGCGGCTAAAGAGAAGAAAGAAGCTTCAATGATGATCAAGCTGAACAGCCTGGTAGATAACGAGCTGATCCATAAAATATATGAAGCGGCAGAAGCAGGTGTGAAAGTCAATCTGATTGTAAGAGGTATATGCTGTGCGCTTACCAAAAAGAAAAGCTTTGCTCAGGATATTTACGCCATAAGTATTGTGGATGAATATTTAGAGCATGCCCGTGTGTTCATCTTCCATAACGGTGGTACTCCTACGGCATTTATTTCTTCTGCCGACTGGATGATCCGCAACCTGGATCACCGGATCGAAGCGGCCACGCCTATATTTGATAAAGAGATCATCAAAGAGCTTTACGATATATTGCATATCCAGCTCTCGGAAAATGTGAAAGGAAGAATCCTGGATAATCACCAGAAGAACGGGTATGTGGAACGAAAAGAGGATGAGCCGGAGGTAAGATCACAAATAGAGATCTACGATTACCTGCTTAAGAAAACAATAGCGGTGTAAAAAATGTATTAATAGCGAGAGAGCAGCGGAATCGGGGGAAAACAGTTTTTACAGACAACATAAATCATTTGATTTGATATTAGGAGCAATCGATATAGGGTCTAACGCAGTGCGGTTATTGATCAGTGAGGCAGCACAATACGAAGGCGGCGGAACCGACTACACCAAGCTTAGCCTGTTGCGTATTCCTTTACGTTTAGGTGAAGATGTATTTAACAAGGGGCTTATTTCAAAAGAAAAAGCAGACCGGCTTACGGATACGATGAAGGTCTATAGTCTGCTCATGAAGATCTATAATGTAGAGGCATTTAAAGCCTGCGCTACTTCGGCTATGAGGGATGCAGCCAATGGGGAAGAAATAAAGAAGCGTATAGCTAAGGAAACCGGCATATCGTTAAATATAATTACAGGTGCAGAAGAAGCCGGGATATTGTATGAAACCCAGATCGCCGAAAACATAAGCCCCGGAGGTAAGTACCTCTATATTGACGTTGGCGGCGGCAGCACCGAACTGACGTTATATGAAGAGGGTATAACGGCTTTTAATGCTTCGTTCAACATCGGTACGGTACGTATGCTGGGAAATAGTGTAGCGGATAAGCAATGGGAGGAATTGAAGGCCTTTTTAAAAAATAAATTGAAATGTGCGCAGCCGGTTACAGCTATCGGTTCCGGCGGAAACATCAATAAGATATTTTCGCTCTCGGGAAAGAAGGAAGGGAAACCACTGTCCTTAGAACTACTGAAGGATTATTACAAAGAGCTGAGCAGTTCGTCATTAGCTGAAAGAATGCACCTGTACAATCTGCGCAAGGATCGGGCAGACGTTATTGTACCTGCATTGCAGATATATACAACGGTAATGAAATGGGCCGGGGCAACTGAAATATATGTTCCTAAGGTGGGTCTGGTAGATGGGTTGATCAAAAAACTGTACCGTGAGCGGACAACTTTGATGTAGAAACAAACCTATAAGGTTTTTAAAACCTTATAGGTTTAAACCTCCGTTGAAAAATCAAGAGCTAAAGATTTATGTCTTCATGGATCGGCTTATTTGTGACATCGACGATAGTTATTTGCAATAATATGGTATATACACATCCGCCCTTTTGGCTTAACTCCCGGCTTTCCCTCCAGTGTCCTATCTTTGTCCTACAAACACTATCGCTGCTCATCAATCTGGCTGTATATGATAAACATTTTCATAGCGGATGATCATCCGTCCATCATCCATGGGCTGAAAGCGATGCTGGCTCAAAGCGATCAGATGCAGGTCGTAAAGACTTTTAACACGGGTAAGGAGTTGCTGGAGGCATTATGTACCGAAACCCCCGATGTGCTGATACTGGACATCCATTTACCGGACATCACCGGCAATCAGCTGGCCCGTATTATATCTTCAAAGTATCCCGGTGTAGCCATGCTGGCCTTTACGAATATGAATACGGATTTTCATATCCAGGATATGTTGCGGCACGGATGCCTGGGGTACCTGTTAAAAACAGCGGATGCCCCTACCGTTATTACCGCTATAAAGGAAGTGTATGCTGGCCGGAAATATTTAGAGCAACCCCTGGAGGCCGAACTGAGGCAGGAAATGACAGAAGCGGAAAAAAGACTTATTACCATGCCTGCTTTAACCAAAAGAGAAAAGGAAATTATCAGGCTGATCTGTGCCGGTAAGTCCAACCTGGAAGTAGCGGAAGAACTATGTATCAGCTTACGTACGGTAGAGAATCATCGTTTCAACCTGCAACAAAAGCTGAAAGTAAAAAATACGGCTGAACTGGTCAAGATGGCCTTACACGCCGGCTGGACCAGCTAACGATTAACGACTGTCTTTTTTGGCGATACTTTCTGCAGCTATATAGGCTGTTGTCCAGGCATTCTGAAAATTAAAGCCGCCGGTAATACCGTCAATATCCAGTATTTCGCCGGCAAAATAAAGACCCTTCACTTTTTTACTCTCCATGGTATCATGTGCTATCTCGCTTAATGATACACCACCGGCCGTTACAAATTCCTCCTTATAAGTGGTTTTCCCCCGCACATTCATTTCATAGGCACAAAGACATTTAGCCAGCCGGTTCTGTCCTTTTGCAGGCAGATCTGCCCAGCGGCACGATTCCCCGATACCGGCTTCATGCAGTAAAAAATGCCATAAACGTGCAGGCAGGCCAAAGGGATTTTTATGCTGTATCATCTGCCCGGCATAACGCATGCGTATCTGTTGCCATTCCGCTCTTAATGTTTCTTCGTTATAAGCAGGCATCCAGTTGACCATGACTGTAAAATGCCATTGTACCGCAGCTAACAGACGTGCACCCCAGGCGCTTAGCTTCAACACGGCCGGTCCGCTCAGCCCCCAGTGCGTGATCAGTAACGGCCCGCTTTGTTTTAATTTGCTGCCGGTGATCTTCACTTCGGCTTCAGCCACGCTAAGACCCATCAGTTCAGTTATGGAGTGTTTAGGTATATTAAAAGTGAACAAAGAAGGTACCGGCTCCTCCACATGATGACCGGTATCCCTGATCCAGTCAAACATTTGGGATTTAGGATATCCGCCGCAGGTGACACATACATAAGTTGCCGATATGGTATCACCCGACTGAAGGGTAAGTGTAAAGGCGCCTTTTTCTCCCGATATCTTTTTTACTTCCGATTTCATTTGGATCCGGACATGATAACGGGAGGCCTCGTGTAGCAGGCAATCAATAATGGTTTGGGAAGAATCGGTATCGGGAAACATCCTGCCGTCGGATTCAGTTTTTAATACCACACCTCTTGCTGCAAACCATTCTGTTGTGTCTTGTACAAAAAAATGATGAAATGTTTTCTTTGCAAATTTATTTCCCCGCGGATATCGGCTGGCCATATCGGCAATGCTTGTACAGGCGTGCGTAACATTACATCTTCCCCCACCACTGATCTTTACCTTGCTCAGCAGTTTATCCGATTTTTCCAGGATGACAACATCAAGGTCGGGATTCATTCTGGCTGCATTGACCGCACAGAAAAAACCGGCTGCTCCTCCTCCTATTACGACCAGCTTATCCCGGTTTTTATTTTCCATAGCCTAAAGCTTCATAGATATAGCCCTGTGCTTTGAAACGCACTTTTAATGTATTGATCAGGTTATTTTCTGCACGCGGGTGTACCCGGTTAGACAAGAAGATGAAAGTGATGCCTGTTTCCGGATCAGCCCAGGCGCAGGTACCGGTAAAGCCCTGGTGGCCAAAAGCTGTTTTGCTGCACAGGTCTGCTGCCGGGCCACCGTCATTGGGAGCTTTTTCCGGTTTATCAAAACCGTAAGCCCGGCGGCTGATGGCACTTCTGAAACCGGTGAACATCTGGAGCGTTTCTTTCTTAAAATATCTTCTGCCTTTATAAACGCCACCGTTATTCAGCATCTGTAACAGGATGGATAAGTCGCGCACATTGGAAAACAACCCTGCATGGCCTGCCACTCCACCGGACATGGCCGTACCCGGATCATGCACATAACCCTGTACCAACTGGAAACGGAAATAATCATCATTCTCCGTAGGTGCACATTGTTTCGTCAGTCCGTATTTCCAGGGGTTAAACATGGTCATTTTTAATCCGAGCGGTTTAAAAAAATGCTCCGTTACATACCGTTCTATTCCCATACCGCTCACTGCCTCTACCACCTTCTGAAGGAAATAAAAATCAAGATCGCTATATACATACCTGCCTTTATTATCGAGGTTGCTGTTCACTATTTCTTCCCATATAGTGTCCAGGTAATATTTCTTCATGTAAAAGTTGGGGGCAACAGGTAAATTGAATACCCTGTCGCTATATGAACGGTAGATATCGGTACGTGGCGCACCTGTTAACGGATCTATAGTGGCCTTATAGAAAGGGATATACGCCTTCAGGCCGGCCTGGTGCAGCAGGAGGTCACTGATGGACAGGTTGGCCTTATCGGTACTCACGGTAAAAGGAAGATAGGATTTAAGATAAGCATGCAGGTTTATTTTACCCTCTTCATAGAGTTTCATCACAGCCAGTGTAGTAGCTGCCACTTTTGTTACGGAAGCTATATCATACAGCGTGGTATCTGTTACCGGCTGTTCTTTATTATAATCCAGGTAGCCGAAGTTTTTCCAGTAAACGATCTCCCCGTCTTTAGCGGCAAAAATCTGGCAACCTGGAAAAGCGCGTTGTACCATACAATTACCGATAAAAGCATCCAGGGCACTCAGTGCGCTTGCTTTTTTAACCAACGGAGAAATAATATCCCGATTGCCTTGTAAAGTATACACACTATCAAAAGCACCGATACCGCTTACACTCAGGATAACCGGTGGTTTGGCCGTAGCAGGCTTTCTCTGCTTAGCTGTCGTTTTTGTTTTCTTTTTGGAAACAGTCTGCCGGGCACGCTGCTTTTTGCTTTTCTGGGCGTGTGAACTGTACACAGGCAGTAATAACAAACAGCTGCAAATAAGAAGTATAATACGTCTCATGAAAAAATTATTTGGATATCGGAACTATAAATGATCACCAACCGTATCAACAGATCATTGCCCGCTACAAGGTGTTACCGGAAGACGTCCTGTAGCACTGCGCTTACCTGACAATACTTCTGCCGCCGTTTCTTCCGTAAAGGAATTGTCTTCGTAAGTAATGATAGTAGCATTTGCGGAGCAGAAATGCTTCTGTAGGTACGGATTACCCAAAAGTACAAAAATAACATTGTCTTTTGAAGCCAGCCCCTTAATAGCGGCAAGTTGTATGGAATCCAGTCCGTATGCCCCGTTTTTGCCGGGGTAAAAATTGAGGTTGTGTATACCGACAATAACGGCATCGGATTTATCGGTTGCAGTATTGATCCGGCTAAGGAGGGTTGCAGGACTGCCGGTGCTGACCGTAAAGGTTGCCAGCCCGGGAAGCTGCTCTTTCAATTTTTCCTGCAGGACAGTGGACGAACCACCATTAATATTAACATAGGCAAATTTACCTTTGCGCTCCACTATTTTATCTATTACTATTAAAGGATGCCCTGTTAGCGTAACGGATGCCCGGGCTACCTCCAGGAGCATTTCATCAGTATCTTTATTAAGATCTTTGGTCACATTCAGCTCATCGACCGGTGTGTATTCCCATAAACCGGCATCATATTTGGCAGCCAGGATTTTCCGTACTTTATGCTCCAGGAATTGTTCCGATACAACTCCGGAATGAATAACAGATTGTATTTTTTGTATGGCGAGCGGTACGTTTTGTGTAAACAATAGTACGTCGTTCCCAGCTAAGAAAGCCCTTAGATCTGTTTCTCCGTCCGGGAAGTATTTGGTTACACCTTTCATATCGAGGGCATCGGTAAATATCAGGCCTTTGAATCCCATGTCCTCTTGCAATAGCTCACTTACGATCGGGTACGATAATGTTGCGGGCAGATTAAGGGTTGTGTCCAGATCCGGGATGCTCAAATGCGCGATCATAATACTTTTCAATCCGTTACTGATCAATCTCCGGAATGGAAATAATTCCAGCTCTTCCATCTCCCTTTTGCTTTTATTGATCACCGGCAGGTCATGATGTGAATCGACCGAAACGTCGCCGTGACCGGGAAAATGCTTGGCACATGCCATGATACCGTTGTCCTGCAGGGCTTTCATATATACTGTTCCCAGTTCGGCTACCTGATATTTGCTTTCACCGAACGAACGGAAGTTGATGACGGGATTAGCCGGATTATTATTCACATCTACTACGGGTGCAAAATTCACATGTACGCCCAGGCGTTTGCATTGTCGTGCGACAAGGGTGCCTACTTCATACATCAGCCGGGTATCGCCGGTAGCACCGATGCTCATCTGGCGGGGCAGGTTTTTTACACCCGTCAGGCGCATACCCAATCCCCATTCTGCATCCATACCGATCATCAGCTTTACCGGGCTTATCTCCTGGTATCGGTTCGTTAATCGGGCCTGCTCTTCTGCAGTGCCCTGCATAAAGATCAGTCCACCGATCTGCCGGTTCTTCAGCAGTTTTTCGATATACTCCCGGTTCGCTTTAGGCCCGCCACTATATGCGGCTACCATAAACAGTTGCCCGATCCTTTGTTCCTCGTTTAATGAAGTATATATGCTATCTACCCATTTTTGTTTTTCAGGATGGGCATTGCTCTTCAGGGAAAAAGAGAAGAGGGTTAGGATGAAAATTAGTTTATATTTCATATTAAGTGAAAAACTAAAAGTGAAAATTAAGGGTGGAAAGTTATATATTCTCTCCCGTTTATAGATCATCGAGTATTTTCTGGTAAGAGAACATGAGGTCGCGAAGGCGTGCAGCTTCCATGAAATCCATGTCTTTGGCTGCTTTTTCCATCGCTTTTTTCGTCTGGGCTATAGCTTTTTCCAACTGTGGTTTTGTATGGTACACCGCTTCTTCTTCCGCGGCTATCAAAGGAGTAAGACTACTGTCTTCTTTTATAGCATACGGATCATTTTCATCAAAGCCTTTAATATCCAGTACGGAAGTCTGCTGCATGATCTGTTCCACCGATTTCCTTACGGTATGTGGCACGATGCCATGTTCTTCGTTATACTTTATCTGTTTTTCCCTTCTCCTGTTGGTTTCATCTATTGTTCTCTGCATACTTTCCGTTATCCGGTCTGCATAGAAAATAACTAACCCTTCTACGTTACGGGCTGCCCTGCCTGCCATCTGTGTAAGCGAGCGCTCATCTCTCAGGAAGCCTTCTTTATCCGCATCCAATATGGCCACCAGCGATACTTCCGGCAGATCGAGGCCCTCGCGTAGCAGGTTGACACCCACTAAAACATCGATATGGCCTAACCGCAAATTCCGGAGTATCTCTACACGTTCCAGCGTGTCTACTTCCGAGTGTATATATCTTGAATTAATATTGATCCGCTGAAGGTATTTGTCCAGCTCTTCCGCCATTCTTTTAGTAAGAGTAGTCACCAGTACACGGTCGCCTTTACGCACACGCTTATCGATCTCATCGAGTAGGTCATCGATCTGGTTGACCGAGGGCCTGATCTCTATCGGCGGGTCGAGCAGCCCGGTTGGCCTGGCTACCTGTTCCACGACAACACCTTGCGATTGATTCAGCTCATAAGAAGCCGGTGTGGCGCTGACAAAGACCACCTGGTTCAGCATACTTTCAAATTCATAGAAATTCAGCGGCCTGTTGTCCAGTGCAGAAGGGAGCCGGAAGCCGAAGTCCACCAGGTTGAGCTTACGCGAGCGGTCGCCCCCGTACATACCGCTGATCTGGGGAATAGTAACGTGGCTCTCATCTACAAAAAGAAGAAAATCCTTCGGAAAATAATCAATCAGACAGAACGGGCGCGTGCCCGGCTTACGGCGATCGAGGAAACGGGAGTAGTTTTCAATACCGTTGCAATAGCCCAGCTCCTGTATCATTTCAATATCATAATTCACCCGCTCCTTGATGCGTTGCGCTTCAATATGCTTACCTACACTTTGAAAGTAAGCTACCTGTGCAGTCATCTCATCCTGGATCTCATGGATGATCTGGGCCATCTGGTCTTTAGGCGCCATATACATATTTGCGGGGAAAATAGCGGCATGTTCCATACGGCTGATCCGTTTACCGCTTTCCACTTCAAAATTTTCAATGGTTTCTATTTCATCCCCGAAAAAAGTGATCCGGTAGCCGAAGTCAAGGTAAGGCAGGTTGACATCTACCGTATCTCCTTTTACCCGGAAGGTACCCCGCGAAAATTCCCCCTGGCTGCGGTTATATAAAGCGTTCACCAGGCTGTGCAGAAAACCGTTACGGGATATTTTATCCCCTTCACTGATACGTATGATGCCGTTTTCATATTCTGTCGGGTTCCCCATACCGTATATACAGCTTACTGAGGCTACGACCAGGATATCACGTCTTCCGCTCAATAAATTTGTAGTGGTTCTTAGCCTGAGCTTTTCCAGCTCTTCATTAATAGCAAGATCTTTTTCAATATAGGTATCGCTTACCGGCATATAGGCTTCCGGCTGGTAATAATCGTAATACGATACAAAATATTCAACTGCATTATCCGGGAAAAACTGTCGGAACTCGCCATACAATTGGGCCACTAATGTCTTATTATGCGTCAGCACCAGGGTAGGTTTTTGTACCTCTTGCACCACATTGGCCATGGTAAATGTCTTTCCAGAGCCTGTAACGCCCAGTAATGTCTGGAACCGCTCACCCTCTTTTATGCCTTCACTTAATTGCCTGATCGCAGAAGGTTGGTCTCCTGCCGGCTCATAAGGTTTTTGAATCTGAAACATAGAATGACGAAGTTAGGAAGAATGCAGGGATTAAGTAAAAAGTTTACCCTGTTATACTCTTTGCTGCATTCACTCTGTGAGATAGCAGGCATCTAACAGAGTGAAAATTTGCAAGGAATATTTCACACAAAATACAAGGCGACAGCTTTGTGCTCTTTTGTATTCTTTGTCCCGTTGTGTGAAACAATACAAAGCTATCCGGAGTGAAGTATAGCTAAATGTAAAAGCTAAATTATTTGAGATCACAGTCACCTGCGAAAGCCTCGGCCAGCCGGTCAAGCTCATAACAGGAATCCACCTGCTCACTACGACGTAGCTGGCGCAAGTCATATTCTTTTTTATCTCCGCTGAGATAGTGGCAGTAGCATATCCCCGACTCCTTCTTTTTACAGGAGAGGGCAAACAGAATGAGGAATGTGCATATGATAGCAACCGGGAAGATATATCTTGTCATTTGTACCTGATTTTGTATTATCAATATATATAAAACAAATTTAGGGTTACCGTTATATATCCGGTTAGCTATAAGTGTTAATTTTTACTCATCCTTATGTTGGAATAAGTTAAAAGTGAGGAGTTTGGGGTTTAAAGTGGCTTTTTGCTTAAATGATCTCGGCGATATGTTTTTTGATATTGGAGGCTATTTTGCCCATAGGCAGATCGTTATCGTCTGTGCCGAACGGATCTTCAATTTCCTCGGCAATGATCTCCAGACTGGCTAATACATAAAATACAAAACCGACAAGCGGGGCAACATAGTAACCCATGGAGAATACGTAACCAAAAGGTAAGGTGATGACATAGATAAAAATAAATTTCTTGATAAAGGCGCTATAGGAAAGGGGAATGGGTGTGTTTTTAATACGTTCGCAGGCGCCGCAAATATTGGTAAATGAGCTGAGCTCTTCGTTTAACGTGATCAGTTGAGCTCCACTGATTTTACCGGATTTATATAAATCGTTTATCCTCATCATCATCATTTGAGCCACCTGGTTGGGTACATGCTTGTCGCTGTTCAGTTGGGCCAGTTCCGGGTGGTCTCTCTCATCAAGCGCCAGCCTTGTTGTTTCTGCCCGAAGGTGATTTTTTAATGCACTGGCATATAACGGAATTGTTCTCCGGAAAAAAACTCTTGTTTCCTTATCATTCTCATCCAGCAGGGCATTGAGCTTTAAGGCCAGGTTCCTGCTGTTGTTTACAAGGCTTCCCCATAGTTTGCGCCCTTCCCACCAGCGATCATAAGCGGTGTTTGTTCTGAATACCAGTAATATGGAAATGGCAAATCCCAACAGGCTGTGCATGATAGGAACATTCTTGACCCAGCTTTTCTCGCTCAGGCGGAGGTGCTCTATTTCCCAATAAGCTATTCCCAGAGAAAACAGGCAGATCAGGATAATAAGCGGCAGCAATTTCCGGATCGTATCCGATCTTTTAACAAGGAAAACAGACAGCCATGATTTGTTATTGTATATCTCCACTATAATCCGGATTGATGGCAGGACAAATTTACGGGAATAGAAGATTCAACTATCATCAGGAGAAAAAGACGGAGCATTTTTTTGTCTGGCTAAGGCTACAAAAAAAGGCTACCTCGTAGCCGGGTAACCTTTTTTATAAAGCTGATATATAATTTGCTTAATCTACAGTAAGCTCGCCAACCCTGGCCAGATATTTGTCAATATCACGTGCTTGCTGACTATAGGGGTAATTATTTTTTATCTGGAGATAAAAGTTTTTGGCCTCTTCGATTTTACCATTCCGCTCGCTTGCCACCCCGGCTCTGAAGAGATATAACGGAGAGGTATAATTATCATTTTCATTAGCTGCTGCCTTTTTGTAGTATTCTATACCCTTTGCTATATTATTGGCTTCCATGTGGGCATCTCCCAATGCACCGTAGGCCAGGTATTGAAAAGCTGTTCCTTTTCCGTCGAATTTTTCCAGGTTCACAATGGCATTTTTAAAATCGCCAGTACGCAGGTAGCTCATTCCGGCATAGTAATATGCCAGGTTAGCGGCTTTGGTACCGGAATATTTTTTTATCACGGATAAAGCGCCCGGATGTTGTCCGTCGCCGTTTAATGTATATTGAAGGGAATCGACTTCAAACCATCTTTCTGCGCTGAAGAGGGCATTAGCTGCTTTTTCTTCTTTTGGCGCAACAATAAAGTTTTTATAAGCAAAAAATCCGCCTATTAAAATAACAAGGGCGGCTATAACACCTATAATTACTTTCTGGTTTTTTTCAAAGGTTGATTGAAGCTTGTATAATGTCTCTACACCAGAGTCATTACCTGCCGCAGTCTGGCCCGGAGCTTTTCTTGATTTATTTGCCATTGTCCTGAATAAAGTATAAATAAAATGCGTGCAAAGGTAATATAATTTCTGAATTTGTCAAGAAAATGACAAAAGCACAACTTTCACCTTTAAAGGTTATTGAAAAAAGATTACAATGTGTTAGTCAACAATAAACGGATAGTCTTTTTGCACATAAATATCCTTGTACAATTCGCTGTCGTCCGGGTATGGACTTTCTTCCGCAAAACGCACACATTCTTCTACTTCCGCTTTCACATTCTCATTTATCGCCTCAATTTCCTCTTCTGTTGCCCAGTTGTTTTCTATTATTTTGGCGAGCACTTTTTCAACAGGATCCTGCAATTTATATTCTTCTACTTCTTCTTTACTGCGGTATTTGGCAGGATCGCTCATGGAGTGGCCGCGGTAGCGGTAGGTCTTTATTTCGAGGAAAGTAGGGCCTCCCTTTTCGCGGGCTCTTTTTACGGCTCTTTCAATGGCAAGATGCACCTGCTCCGGGTCCATGCCGTCAACAGAATCGCCGGGCATATCATAAGCATCTGCCAGTCTGTAGATATCCAGTACTTTGGACGTACGTTGTACAGAGGTGCCCATAGCATAGTGGTTATTCTCGCAAATAAAGATAACGGGTAGTTGCCATAAAACAGCCATATTGAAGGTTTCGTGCAGGATACCCTGGCGGGCAGCTCCGTCACCGAATAAGCAGACCGTCACCCTGTCATTGTTATTATATTGATCGGCAAATGCTATACCGGCTCCCAGGCCGATTTGTCCGCCCACAATGCCGTGCCCTCCGAAAAATCTTTTTTCTTTTGAGAAAAAGTGCATGGATCCGCCTTTGCCTCCCGTACAGCCGGTAGCTTTACCATAGAGTTCAGCCATACAGGCGTTGGCAGAGATACCTTTTGCCAGAGCCAAACCATGATCGCGGTAGGCTGTTATTAAATTATCATCTTCGCGTATGGCAGAAATAATACCTGCGGAGACAGCTTCCTGACCTATATATAAGTGACAAAAACCACGTATTTTTTGCATTCCGTAAAGTTGCCCTGCTTTTTCTTCGAAACGGCGTTGCAACAACATACTCTCGTACCAGGTTAAATAAATTTCCTTTCCAAATTGTGTTTGCACAGTATGATTAATTTTTTGCGAAAATATAAAATCTTTCCAGAAATGCTGTCCCTGTATTAAAAAACAGCTGTACAGAAGCCGGACAAGTAATACTTCCTTCCGGTTATGTCCGGAAATGTTCTTTAATTTTGTTTTTTGTAATCACCTTTGCGGGCAGCTAAAAAAATTCTACTACATATTTGGTATTTTTACATTCTATAGCGTTAACCCAGTTCCGGAATTTTTCCCGGGGGAATTTTCAGTTTGATGCACCGGTGATCGGTATTGCGGGACTAAATGGTGTAGGTAAAACTAATTTACTGGATGCTATTTACTATTTATGCTATACAAAAAGCTACTTCCAAAGCCGGGAGATCAATAATGTGCAGACCGGTGCCAACGGATACCGGATAGAGGGGCTCCTCCAGGGAAGAAACGTCCCGGGTGGTGAAGTGGAGGAACGGATCAGCTGTATCTGGAAAGAAGGAAAGAAGATAATACAACATAATAATATTGCTTATGATAAAGTTACCGAACATATAGGCAAGTATACAGCAGTGATGATTGCGCCCGATGATATCGCCCTTATAAATGAAGGTAGCGAGCTGAGGCGTAAATATGTGGACGGTCTTTTAGCACAAAGTGACACCCGCTATCTTGACTATCTGCTCAGTTACCAGAAATATCTTTTGCAACGAAATGCTTATCTCAGGCAAACGCCGGCGGCCGGTATTAATCATGATCTACTGGATATATATGATGCCCGGCTGGCAGTAAACGGCGCTTTCCTGATTGCGGAACGGGAGAAGTTGTCGGGTATTATCCCGGCATGGATACAACAATTTTATAGTCGTTTGAGCAACGGAGCAGAGGTTATAGATGTGCAATACAAAAAATGTACAGAACCCGATCAGCTGGAACAACTGCTGAAACAATCGAGGAGGCAGGATATAGAATACAGACGGACATTATGCGGACCGCATACGGAGGATTGGATATTTAATGTGGCAGGCAGGAGAGCGCGGTCTTATGCATCGCAGGGACAAAAAAAGTCATTTTTAATAGCATTGAAGCTGGCGCATATCCAATGGCTGCAACATATCGGAAAGGAACCGTTCCTGCTGTTGGATGATATATTTGAAAAATTAGATAATAGACGTCTTTCCGCTTTATTTGAAGTGTTACAGCAATTTGCCTTACCCCAGATTTTTATGACACATACTTCAAAAGAAGATCTGCAAGTCTTGGTGGGCGGCCATTACAGCGATATACAGATCATAGAGTTAACAGACGGGATACGTTAACTTTATAAAAAAATACGGAAAGTAATGGGGGAACCTTTAGGAAAGATTGTCTGTTTTTATTATTGTTGTATACGAAAACTAAAATAAGTACAGATGCAGATGATGTTTTTATCTCTTTTTGGCGCCGATAAAATACCTATGGACCTGATTCATGAAGTAGAAAAAAAAGCACCTAATATTATAGTATGGGCAGTACCTGCCATGGTATTATTTTCCGCTTTGGAAATGTTGATATCTTATTTCCAGGATCGTAAGTATTATGAGAAAAAGGAAACAATAGGCTCGGTCTTAGTCGGGCTGGGCAACCTGGTGGTTAGCGGTGCCATAAAGGTGGTCATGCTGTATGCCGTAGTGGGTTTGTATAACCTGGTGCCCTGGCGTATGGAGTTGAACTGGTGGACGTTTATTCCCTGTTATGTGATTTATGATCTGTGTAGCTATTGGGCGCACCGCATATCGCATGAACAACGTTTCTGGTGGGCTACACATGTGGTGCATCATAGCGGCGAAAATTATAACCTGGCGGTTTCTTTCCGCTTAAGCTGGATCCAACATTTAAAAATTATTTTCTTCCTTCCCGTGGCGCTTATCGGCTTTCATCCGATCGTATTCTTTGTGACCTATCAGCTGGCGGTTTTATTTCAGTTCTGGGTACATACGGAATATATCAGGAAATGTCCAAAATGGATTGAATATATTTTTGCCACACCCTCCAATCACAGGGTTCATCACGGGTCACAGGAGCAATATATTGATAAAAATTACGGTGCTACATTTATATTCTGGGACAGGATATGGAAAACATACGAGCCGGAAGTAGAAAAAGTAGTATATGGTATAACAACAAATATCGACAATAAGGCCAATCCTTTCTTTATTAATTTCCATGAAGTAAAGGAGATGATTAAAGATGTGAAAAATGCGAAAGGGTTCCGGAAAAAATGGTTTTACCTGTTCGGCAGCCCGGTGAAGATCATGCAGGAAAAAGAAAGATTGAAAGCTCTTGCCCGGCAACAACCGGAAAAAAGGAGGGTAGCTGCGCAGGAAACAGCTTGATCCCACGGCCTTTCAGCCATCCGTCCCGCTTAATAATTCCCTGTAGCAAAGGTCGTTACAGGGAATTATTATGTACAGTCGTACCGATACTAACGTCAGCCTGTTTCCCGTTAATAAAAAATATCTCATTTTTGCTGCTATGTTTCGAAATAAAATACGCTCCTCCTTTTTGGTTTTTGCCTCGTTATGTTTTGTGCTATATGCCTCGTCCTGTAAAAAGGAAAAAATATTGACTACGGGTGGAGAGATCGGTTTTTCCGTCGACACCCTGATGTTTGATACTGTTTTTACCGCCCAGGGCAGCTCTACGCGCAAGGTGAAAATATACAATAAGCAGAAAGAAAAAATCGTCATTAGCAGTATACGTTTCCGGCAGGGCGGGCAATCCGCTTTCCGTTTAAATGTAGATGGCATACCCGGTACGGAAGTACGTGATATAGAAGTGGCAGGGCATGACAGTGTGTGGGTTTTTGCTGCCGTAACGGTGGATCCAAATGATGAAAATACGCCTTTTATTGTCAACGACGAATTGATCGTAAATCTGAATGGATCGGATTTTTCCATACCCGTTATTGCTTTTGGGCAGAATGCCTACTATATCGTGGATAGTATGTTAACCACTCAAACCTGGAAAACCGATCGCCCTTATGTCATTATGCATAATGCGATGGTAGATTTGGGCGAAACGCTGACCATACCGGCGGGTGCGCGTGTGTATGTGCACCAGGACTCGCGGTTGTACGTAAGGGGTACTTTGAAGATAAAAGGTACTAAAGCGGACAGTGTTGTATTCCAGGGTGACCGGCTGGATCCTTTAGTGTGGATAGGTGATTATATTGATATCCCGGGGCAATGGGGCGGAGTGTACTTCACTAATGAG
>JBEBVI010000040.1:0-17669 GCA_040392805.1 Taibaiella helva | reverse complement strand
ACCCTGATATCAATCAGGTTGAATGTATAACCGTTGTTATTTTATATACCCGGCAATATCAATAGCCCGAAAGCATAATTTATATTTTGAAATAAACAGAGCCGATGAAATTTATTGGAATCATAATCATACTATATACACTCACAGGCTGTGCTACTTATCCTCTTTCTTCAAATCAGGCAAGAAGGCTCGATGGCCGTGTGTGGGTGGTAACCGGTGCCAGCAGTGGATTAGGCCGGGGAATAGCTTTGGCTGCTGCAAGGAACAATGCAAAAGTAGTATTGTCAGCACGTAATGCCGGTACACTTAAAGAAGTGGCCGACCAGATTGAAGCGCAAGGCGGGCAAAGTATGGTGGTGCCTGCCGATATCAGCGATACAAATGCTGTAAAAGCCTTGCTGGCCGCAGCAGTCGGGAAGTGGGGCAGGGTAGATGTGTGGGTAAATAATGCCGGAGTAACTGTTTTTGGCAGTTATTGGGAAACGCCTTTGGCAGAACACCAGCGTGTAATAGATGTAAACCTGAAGGGGACTATGAATGGCAGCTACTTTGCCTTACAGCAGTTTTTGCTGCAAGGTGAAGGCAGGCTTATTAATATTGTTTCAGCCGAGAGCCGCTTACCCACACCCTACCAGGCTGCTTATGCCGCTTCTAAAGCGGGATTGAAAAACCTGGGTATTGTGCTGCGGCAGGAGCTGCGTTTATCCGGTATTAAAAACATTGCTATTGTGTCGGTTGACCCCTGGGCTTTGAATACGCCTATTTGGGATAATGCGGCGAACCACACGGGGCATGCACCCCGGATGGGTATGATGGACAGGACCGAAAAAGCTGTCTATGCCGTACTGCATGCTGCTGCAGGTAACAGGAACCGGGATATGGCTGTAGGATGGAAAACACATGTTGCTTATACAGTGCACAGGATTATGCCCCGTCTTTCCTACAGAATTGCAGCCCGGATTGTTTATAAGCATCAGATAAAGCATAGTCCTCCGGCGGCCGATACTCAGGGAAATCTGTTTGAGCCTTCACAGCATCATGGAGTGGAAACTGATGTAAAAGAAAGGATGAAACAAGAGAAAAAACGATTGAAACGAAAAAGCAGGTGATATGGAACGATCTTTTTTGGAGCAGATAAGCGAAATTTTATTGGAGCATCAACAAACTGTTGCCGTTGCAGAAAGTGTGACGGCAGGCTACCTGCAGTTCCTGTTGAGTAATCTTCCCCAGGCAAGCTCTATTCTGGAGGGTGGTATTACAGCCTATAATTGTGCACAGAAAACCAGGCACCTGGGCGTGGAGCCTATCTATGCCCTGCCCCGGTTTGGAGTGGGCGCTGATATCTCTAAAAGAATGGCTATGGAAGTGACTTCACTATTTAGCGCTTCTGTTGGTATAGGAATTACTGGGTTTGCAGACCGTTTTTCCGATCAGGACCAGGGAGCTGTCGCTTTTTTGTCTATTGTTTATCTTGGAAAAGAAGTGCTGGCTGCGCAGTTGAACAGTGTTGCACCAGATTTCAGTAGCAGACAAATTGATTTTGCAGAACAGACTATTGAATTATTGGCTGAAACATTAGCAGTGGTTCTTTTATAATCCCGTTTATACATCATAGCTATAGGAGGTGGTTAGCTCTGCTCCGGATTTGCAATCTATGAGAAAATATTTTCCCGGGTACTTCAAGCCTGATCATAATATTATTTTTAAACAGCGTTTAATCATTTCAACTGCTTCGTCTATGGTCTCTTTTTTTGTCCGGAATGCTAAAACAGCGATCCGGATGACAAACTGTTCGTTGATAACGGATGAGCTTAAAAAAACGGAACCGTCTTTGTGTATTTCAGCCATAAGCTGCCTGTTCTTTTCATCAGTACCGGATGGGAACGGATACCAAAAATAGCTGACAGACAGATCGGGCTCCGGGCCGAGGCAAAAACCAAGTTCGCTGAGCTTGTTTCTGAAGTATTTTACCAATAATAGTTTTTCTTCAAGGCAGGCGACAAAAGGCGCTGTGCCATGCAGCTGCAACGGCAACCATACACGAAGCCCCCTGAAATGCTTTGTCAGCTCCGGCGACAGGTTAGCAGGGCTTTTCAGCAGCTCCTCATTATGCCCGTCCTGCATGTAGTGAGCGGTATAATAATTGGAATGCAGGATGGTATTACTGTCTTTAATTAATACGGCCCCCACACCATAGGGCAGAAATAATCCCTTATGGGGATCAGCAATTAATGAATCTGCTCTTTCAATTCCTTTGAATAGATCTTTTTTTGATGTCAGGATAAAAAAGCCGCCATAAGCAGCATCCACATGAAACCACAGTTTGTGCTGTTCAGCTATGCCGGCAATCTCATTTAACGGGTCAATGGTCCCTGTGTCTGTAGTGCCTGCTGTGGCTACTATTAAAAAAGGATTAAGCCCGTCTGCTTTATCTTTTTCTATCAGCGTATTTAATGCGCCTGGTATAATCCTGTGCCTGCTGTCTAGAGGGATATGACGGATAATTACATCTTCCAGGCCAATAATGCGTAATGCCTTTTGGGTAGAATGATGTACTTGTCCGCTAAGATAAACCACGCTTTTAGGGATAAGCTCATTTTTAATTTTGTGTTTATCTCTTGCTGCAGTAAAGGCAATAAGCGTAGATATGGAGCCACCGGAAGACAAACACCCGGTAGCAGTTTCAGGAAAAGAAAAAACAGATTTCAGCCAGTTGATTACTTCATTTTCTATAGTGGCAGCACCGGGAGATGCATAATAAGTACCGGCAAAGGGATTGGTCACTGCTGCAATAAAATCGGCAAGTGCTGCTGTAAAAATACCTCCTCCCGGGATATAGCCTAAGTGCTTTGGAGAAGCGGCATTGATTCCGTTCTCAGCCACCTCTTTTTGATAGAGCTCAAGGAGGTCCGGGAGAGGTGTTTTTTTATTTTTAATGGTTAATGTTCCGGGTCTTTTTTCATTAAAACCTTTTATCCTATCCAATCGGGATATAAATTGATTACTGTAGCCGACTACCCTGTTCATCATTTCTATTCGCTCCGGTTCCTGAATGTCAAGTTCTCTGCTGGACAGGTCAAGCTGGTTGAGTTTGTTTATTATTTCTTCTGAGCTCATGAAAATGATTAATATGATCGTCAAAATAACTTATCCGGGTATCGTCATGTCCCTTCGATTATGCTCAGGGTAGGCTCCGTGAAGATATCTCCCGGGCTTTGGAACCGAATTATTTTGATACGGTTACTTATTTAAGATGACTGTGTTAATGAGAATACTGAATTTACTTTTATTGTATAATATTAATCTAAGGGAGTTCTTGTAGTAATGGCGATCCTGTTCCAGCCGTTAATGGCCACTATCGCCATAATAACAGCGGACAGCTCCTTGTCTGTCAGATGTTTTCTTGCCGTATTATAAATTTCATCAGGAACATGATTGTTGGCAATTAAAGTCATCGACTCTGTGAGCGCTAAAACCGCCATTTCTTTTTCCGTAAAAAGATCGGTTTCCCGCCATGCATCCAATAAAAACAAGCGCTGTGCTGTTTCTCCGTTTTTCATGGCGTCACGTACATGCATATTGATACAGTAGGCACACCCGTTAATCTGGGATGCTCTTGTTTTGATCAACTCAAACAGTTTTTTGTCCAGGCCGCTTCCGGCGATATACTTTTCCAAACCGATCATGGCTTCGTATGCCGTGGGGTCAGCTTCTGATAAATTGAATCGTCTTTCCATCTTATTTGTATGTTTTATCTTTTTGTGGTGTATGGACAGTCCGGCTTCTGTCCGTTCTGATAGAAGCGCAGGGAAAGATTTCGCGCATTGCGCTGCAGATTAGCCGTACCATAATCAAAGTTAGTGCGAAATTAGTGCAAATATGCTATAGATGGTGATTCTTTCCTTATGCCGGAATCATTGCCCGTTACATGGATTCGGGAACCATGTGCCTGTTGCATGGTAGCCCGGATGCGATTGCCTCCTGGTAAAGTCAATGTAGCCCGCATCAACGATGCAAAAGCAAAGAATTGAATATGCCATTGTCAGGCTGTAAACAGAGCGATTTTAAAAAGCTTCTTTTACGATAAAATCTTCTTTAATACCCAACGAGAATAAATGTTTTTCAACTGCCTGCATCATAGGCTCTGGTCCGCAGAGGTAAAAATATTGTGTCTGATTGTCGATCTGTTTCTTTATCAGCTCAGCCGAGATAAATCCATGTTCATAATTTGTCGTTTTTTCATCAGATAGTACATTGATAAAGTTGTTGTTTAACAGCTGTCGGAATTTGTCTTCTAAGATAATATCCGCCTTGGTTTTATTAGCAAAAATGAGCTTGTTGTTACCGATCTTATTTTCCTTTTCAAGCTGTTTGAAAATCGCGATAAAAGGTGTTACACCTGCTCCGCCTGCCATAAAAATACCTTCACCTTTGTAGCTGATATCCCCGAAGACATCGTGAATAAGCAACTCATCTCCTCTGTTGAGTGAGCGTAGTTGTTGTGTAACACCATTGTGTGAAGAGTAGGTTTTAATGGTAAATTCTATGTGCCCATCATCAGGCAGCGAGGTAAATGTAAATGCCCTTAATTCCTGCTCCCAGCCCTTTTTATTGATAGATATGTCTGCGGCTTGTCCGGGCAGGTAGTGTATTGTTGCCGGTTTTTCTGCTACTATTTTAAGCACATCGTGTGTAAGATGCTCAATAGATATTATTTTAACTTGTTCCATTGTCTTTTATTTATTGTTGTGGATGTGAGATAGAAATTCCTGTCTGACATCTTCATTTTCAAACTGTCCTGAGTAGTTGGTCGTGAGGGTTCTGTTGCAAGTGTCTTTAATGCCCCTTGAGGCTACACATAAGTGATCCGCTTCTATAACAACGGCCACATCATTATGTTGTAAGGCCTCTTTTAACGCTTCTGAAATCTGAATGGTCAATCGTTCCTGTACCTGTGGGCGTTTAGCGTAATACTGTACCAGCCGGTTGATCTTCGATAAACCGATCACCTGTTTGCCGGGAATGTAAGCAACGTGCACCTTTCCGATAATAGGTACAAAATGATGTTCGCAACAGGAGTAGAGCGTAATGTCTTTTTCGATCAACATTTTTTTGTACCCGTATTTATTCTCAAAAAGGCTGATCTCCGGTTTATTGTCCGGGTTTAGTCCGCTGAATATCTCTTTTACAAACATTTTAGCCACCCGTTGCGGCGTTCCGCACAGGCTGTCATCATAAAGATCCAATCCGAGTGTGCGCATGATCCGGGCAAAGTGGTATGCTATTTTGTTTATCTTCTCATCGTCGCTTTTTCCACTTTCACTCAGGTCAAAAGTATTGCTGCGTATGGGCGTATCTGTTATGGTTTCGCCTGAATCTGTATTTATCATTTCCTGTATAGTGTAATCAGAATTCATTTATTTTATTCATTACCTTTTCTACTATGGCATCACAGTAGATTAAATTAAACTCGAACAATTCGCTGGCAGAATAAGTCTTCTCTATTTCGTTTCGAAGCATAGCTTTTGCCCTGTTCAGTCTTACTTTTACGTTGGCATCGCTGATGCCGAGCAGGCTTGCGGTTTCGCCTATGTTCAGGCCGTTTATCTCCCGCAGCGAAAAGACCATCCGGTAGTCAAAGGGAATTTTTCCGATAGCTTGCTCAATAATATACCCCAGCTCACGGGTTTGAATGATCTTGTCTGTGTCGTTATTTGCAGGGGTAAATATAGGCGTTGACTGTTCGTTTACATCTTGCATCGTTTCATTTTTAAAACTTGATTTTCTTCTCTTCCGGTAGCAGTTGTTCATCATTATACGTATAATCCAGGTCTTAAAATCTGCACGGCCTTCAAACTGCGACAGGCTTTTATATGCATCAATAAAGGTTTCCTGCATTAAATCCTGCGTGTCCTCATGGTTATAGTTGTACGATCTGCCAATTTTATACAGGTAAGGATTGAAGCGTCTGACGATAATTTCATACAGTGCTTTTTCTCCGTCTGTAATTCGCCCGATAATTTCTGCTTCTGTAAGCTTTTCAAACTGAACCATAATTTATGCAACGATTTTAGATATCCTGGCCATAGCGAAAGCCGAAATAGCCATTACTAGATCACGTACCGCTACGTCCACATAATTGAAGCCGGCTAATAAAGTCAGTGCAATAGCGGTGAGCCATGTGGCAACGATGTATCCGCCAATTTCGGATTTTTTCAGCACAATGAGACCTGCTATTATTTCAATAATACCTACAATCATCATAAAAGCGGAAGGGGAAACCGGCAGTAAACCAGCCATCGACGGGTTGATATATTGCTCCCAATGAGTCAGCAGGTTAGTGAATTTGTCAGCGCCTGCAACGATGGGTACAATCACAAAGGTGTATTTTAATAGTTTGAATGTTTGAGTCAGCGACTGATCTGTGATTTTACTTTCCATTTTTTATCTTTTTAAGTTGTTACTATCTGTTAGAGTAAATGAAGAATGGAAAAGTTACAAAGGACTGTGGTAATACTAATTATACTTATATATAGTCCTATTCCGAATTGCTATATCGTTGCGTGAAACAATTGGACTACTTAATAAATCAAGATGGTATAAAATAGCATATACATCCACGCATGGGACAGCGGGATAAATGAATCATAGTTGTCATTATACTTCTCTCAGCAATGTCATTAACTTAAGAAAATGCATAACCAACTCCGTTACCACTCCTCGTCATGGCGAAGAGTGGTAACGGACGAAGCAAAGCCATCCCTGGTGTTTTGTGTGTCAAGCCATGTTCTGGCATGCGTTAGAGATCGTTTCGTGCCTCGCGATGACGGGAAGGTACGCATTCAATATACTTATCATAAACATAAAAGTTGCTCCGCTATCTTAATGACGACAAATGTTAGAAATCGCTTAAGTTAATGACATTGTTTCTCTCAGGATAAAAAAGTACCATATTTATCCTGAGTAGAATATAAATGATGAATATGGCTAACTATTGTCCATCACTCCACAATCCCCATCTCCAATGCCTTACGCACTAACATAGCCAGATTCTTAACATCCATTTTTAATAAAATATTCGACCGGTAATTTTCTACGGAGCGGATACTGATAAACAGTTTATCTGCGATATCCTGGGAACTATCGCCATTAACGATGCATTGCAGTATTTGCTTTTCGCGCTTGGTCAGATTGGATCTGACGGACATTTCTCTTCTGGCACGCGCACCGGAACGTTCTATTTTATCCTGCATGAACGATTCTATAAAAGTATCGCCCCGCCATACGGTCTCTATAGCCCGTATCAGGGTAGCCTGTTCTGTTGTTTTCAGCAGGTATCCGTGAGCACCTTTACGTAACATACTTTGAACATGAAGCGTACTATCAAAATTCGTCAGCACCAATATTTTTATATCCGGGTATTTTTTGGCGATTACAGGCGCTAATTCATCGCCGGTTTTCCCCGGCATTTGTATATCCAGCAATAGTACATCCAGCACATCTTGTTTAAGCCCTTCCAACAAAGCATTACCATCTTTATAAGTGGCTACAAGTGTAATATCGGGATACCCGGAAAGCATATTGCGAATGCCGGATATAACCATTGGATGATCGTCAGCTACAGCAAGTCGGATGTTCATAAAATACTAAGCCTTTTTATAATGATTAAAATTAAATTCAAGATAACAGCTTGTTCCCTCTCCTTCCTGCGATTCTATAGATGCAATTCCTGACAGCAGCTTTATACGGGCATGTATATTGCTGATGCCTAAACCCTTCTTTATTTTTTGTGTATCAAAACCTTTTCCGTCATCTTCCACAGTAATGTGCAGAATATCATCATGAAAGCGGAACTGTAGTACAAGACTGCCTGCTTCGGCGTGCCTTAGGGTATTCTGTATAAGCTCCTGTAATATCCTGTAAACGGAAAGCTCAAATGTTTTATCCGGCCATTCCCATTGCGAATGAAACTGCAGATCGATCTCCAGTTGCCCGGCATTATTGATATTATCACAGTATATACGCAAAGCATCCTGGAAATCATATTGCATCAGCATATCCGGCATAAGGTTATGAGCGGTTCTGCGCACTTCACTGACGGTATGTTCCACCATGCCCATAATGCTTTCTATATCATTGGTATTTTGCCGGATCTGGGGATTATTATACAAGGTATTTACATTCATTTTAATACCGGCAAGCATGCCTCCTATTCCATCATGAATTTCTCTGGCTAAACGGCTGCGCTCCTGTTCCTCGCCTTTCATCATGGCTTTCAGGGTTTCCAATTGGTTCTCTTTTTGTAATACTAATATCTGATGAGAAAACATACGCCGTTTGGTGCGGTAACTTTTTCTGGCCGCTACTAAAAAGGCTACCAGGAAAAAGGCGCTTAATGACAGGCCTGCAATAAGCAGGTTCCGCTCTTTTAGTGCGCTTTTTTGACGGTTAATTTCCAGCGCTTTTTCTGCGATCATACGGTCTTTCTCTGCCGTACGATATTTTACATCCAGTTCATTAATATTCTGTGTTGACTGTTCCGAAAGGATAGTATCCTTGAGCAGGTAGGCTTCATCCAATAAGTCATAAGCCTTTATTGCACGACCGGTTTGTTTATAGAGCTGGCCCAGGGCATATAATACTTCTAAATACTTTCTGTTTTTACTGATAGATTGATAGTCATTGTAGACTTTTGATAAGTGTAGCTCGGCATTGGCATAATCTTTTACCTGTAAATAGACACTTCCCAATAGTGTCCTGGCAGATAATGTGGCTATATAATCAGCACTTCGTTCTCTTATAGACAGGCTTGCGCTGATCTGTTTTATAGCAAGTTCTGTTTTTTTGAGTTCCAGGTTTGTTACCCCCATATTGTAAAGTACGGTAGATACTGTAAAGCTGTCTACATTTCCCAGATCCAGTACTTTTTGCAAATAGAAGAGTGCGGAGTCACGATTGTGGTAATAACTGTTTAGAATACCTGCCTTATTATTGAGCAACATTGCGATAAGTGTATTAGCCGTATCGGCTCCCCTTTTTGCCCATCCCAGACCTTCATCAATAAACTGAAGTGCTTTTTCTGCTTTGCCCAAAGTGACCCAATATGCGGAAAGATTATTATAAAACATCCCGATTGACATGTAATTCTTTACAGGGAGGCTTTTTACGATTTTGAGTCCCGTCAGGAAATAATAATATGCAGAATCATATTTCCCGATATTAAAGAAATGCTCTCCGAGGCCGCCGTAAATATACAGTGTTGCTTCAGCAGCTACCGGTTGCTTTTGCAGTAGATGTAATCCTTCGAAATACAGGGATTGGGCTTTGTTATGTTCACCTTTTATCCTGGCGCAATGACCCAGACCGGCTAAAGATAAAATTTCACCTTTAAGGTAGTGATGATAGCGGCTATTGTCTAATGACTTTTTTAGTAGCGCATGCGCACTGTCCAATCGACCCAGTTTAAGCATATCTATACCCTGGTTGAATTGCTCTAATATCACTGTGGTATCTATCTCCTTTTTACTATCAGGCAAAGAAAAGGTTTCCCTGTTAATGCCCAGGAAAACAAGAAATAATATAAGAAAACGAAAACCGGAACATATATTCATATTCAATTCCAATAAGTAAAACCGCTCATACAATATTAGGTATTCACCAATAAACAAACAAATGTATTATTAAAAAAAAGTTGTGAGGTTCTACTCTATAATAGCATAAACTGTGGTTATAAGTTTGCATAAACAATCAAATCGATAGTATTTCATTTCAACTTTAAAACAATTATAATGAATAAACTTATACTAACTTCATTCATCTGCCTCTCCTTATTTTTTCTATCAGCGAATTATAATCGAACATTAGGACAGCCTATTAAAATGAATACGGAGTGGCAACACGTTTTGCAAGGCATTGAGAACTCTGACGGAGTCTCTCGTATTATACGGGCAGGCAAGTCTGGCAATATTTATATAGCAGGCTCCTTTGCCGATACAATAGATTTTGATCCGGGTTCAGGAAGTGCCTTGGCTATGCCCCGGAATTTTTACAGAGTTGGGAGCTTTTTTGCAACATTTTCAAGAGACATATTTGTCGCCAAATACGATAAACAAGGAAATTTCATTTGGTTAAAGCAATTTAGTTCTATGTACAATCAGAGAAGGCCTTATGTTTGGGGCGCAGCCGCTCTTGGTATGGTATTAGATTCTTTAGAAAATATTTACCTCTCAGGATGCTATGAGGGTGACACCTTACACTTCGAGCCTTCTCAGCCCGGTTCGACACTAAATATTTCTGGCTCAGATGCCTTTGCTGCCAAACTGGATTCATCAGGCAACCCATTATGGGCAAAAACCCTTGCTTACAGTTATAATGCCGATGTGGACTTTAACGCGAAAGTTGCTATAGCTATCGATAAACAAAATGATATATACGTTACACACGGGGGTAAAATCACAAAATTGTCCAATACCGGTACGCTCATTTGGAATAAGGAAGTTGGCGCTACAGCTTCAATATGCAATATTAATTCGCTTGTAGTCGATGATCAGCTAAATATCTATGCCGCAGGTAACTTTCGGGGAACAAGTGATTTTGATCCTGGCTCTGGAACAACAACCCTGGCTTCTGTTGCTCAGAGTTCTCCTACACAGGATATTTTTATATTGAAAATAGGGAACACGGGAAACCTGTATTGGGCACATAGAATAGGAGGAAACAATAATGATATTGTACAGTCTATTGATATAGATCAGCAAGGCAACTGCTATGTCACAGGGGCTATCGAAGGTCCTGTTGATATGGATCCTGGAGCAGGATCTACCATCCTCGGACATTCAAGTGCGAATAATACGAGTAGCTTCATCTTAAAGCTAAGCACAAATGGTATTTTCCAGTGGGCAAATTCAATTGTTAGTGTTAGTGGTAATGGCTATCTTTCGAGAAACTGTGGACAGCAGATCGTTTATAAGGATAATTTCATTTATGCAACAGGTTCGTTCAAAGGTATAGATGTAAATTTCAATCCGATAGATACGCAGTATGTTTATTCGTCTGGTTCATTTATGTCGGCTTATGTTCTACAAATGGATACACTCGGCAAAATTAGATGGGTATACCCAATTATTTCTTCCCGTAGGGATATTGGATATTCTATTTATATTGATGAACATGATAATATTTTTAGCACCGGGAAAACTGATGAGCATTCATATTATATCAATAAACTAACATGCCGAAGCTTTCAAACGCTTTCCGAGACACGTTGCGACAGCTTTGTGCTGAATGGCAATACTTATAAGCAATCAGGGCTTTATATAGATACGCTGGTAAATGCTAACGGCTGCGATAGTATTGTAACCCTGAATTTAGAAATAAACGGGAATTATCTGTACCTGGAAGATGAGGGTTGTGATAGCTTTACCCTCAACGGCATTGTTTATAAAACATCAGGTGAATATGAGCAAACTTACCCCAATGTTTATGGTTGTGACAGTACCGTAAAATTGAGTCTCACTATTAATACCATTGTCCCTACTATCACCAATGAAGGCGGCACCTTAAAAGCTAATACACCGGATGGATCGTATCAATGGATTGATTGCAATACAGTGTCAAGTTCTAATGTAATTGAGGGTGCTACCGGCCGGGAATATGTGCCCGAAGTATCAGGCAGGTACGCGGTTATTATCACGCTTGGGAGTTGTAAAGATACCTCTGAATGTGTTACCTGGCAAACAAGCCATACAAAGGATTTGGAAAATGAACCCAACCAGGATATTAATGTATTCCCTAATCCTGCCGGAAATCAAATAACCCTGATTTCAAACTCTACGTTTAATAGTGCTTTTGTACGAATAATAGATATACAAGGGAAGATATTAATTAAGCAGGAAAATATCAGCACTAATCAGGTTTCTTTGGATCTGTCAAGATTATCCAATGGATTATACTTCATAGAAGTTATCCAAGACAGAAAGGTAAGCAGGATAAAAATTGTGAAGAATTGATAGCCTCAGAAATGTGTTGTACGGAATGTCCAAAATTATTAGGTGGTGGTTACCGAACTATTCATTGTTTTTTTATTTTTACTTAGCAGCAATATTTATAATATGCATGTAGTTATTTTTAGAAAAAAAAACATTGTAGCTATACAGTCACTATTGTTTCCCGTTTTTATCTTAGCTGTGTCCTTATGCTTACTAACGCGGAAAATGGCCACAGCTCAGCATGAAAATATTTGGATACTCCCTTATAATCTTGGTCTGGACTTCAATACCGGTTCACCACCAACAGTGGTGAACTCGGCTATCAGCTCAATACCTTTTGCTCCTACTCCTTTTCCAGCTACTGCCTGCGATTTAAACGGACAACTATTATTCTATACCGATGGAGCTACAGTCTGGAACAACCAGCATAATATAATGCCCAATGGCACAAATATAATTCCGGGGCCTACTCATTGGAGTTTGCCGAATTTCGGAAAACCCGTTATAACACCCGTCCCTAATAATACGATGATGTATTATATATTCTCCATTCATGCCAATGGCACACTATACTACAGTATTGTGGATATGACGATGAACGGTGGATTAGGAGATGTCATAACCGGTAGTAAAAGCATGTTTATAGATTCGGGATTGACACAACAAATTCAGGCTGTAGCCGGTGAGCAGTGCGATTTATGGTTACTAACCGTAGCTAAAGATAAAAACTTATGTGCTTATAACATTAACGACCGTGGTGTCAATATGTATCCAGTAAAATCTGCATTACCCTATGCAGCCGATTATCCTAATATGGACATATCGCCCAACCGAAAAATGATCGGTATCACAGTGGGCAACCTACGTTGGGGACTTTATACATTCTCTCCGTTGACTGGTAAAATTACTGACACTCTGCTAACCTTTGGCAGGGGACGAGAAGTTTGCTTTTCTCCTGATAATTCAAAATTATATGTTCAAAATATGGCTGATCTTTATCCAAATTCTCCGTCGAGTTATGTGATAGATCAATACGATTTGCTATCCGGTGATTCTGCTACTGTTATTAATTCAAAAACAATTGTTGGCTATTTAGTAATCGGCGGCGGTATGCGACGAGGTCCGGATGACAAAATCTATGAGCGGCAAGAGTATTTCACACTAATTGGAGGCAATGGCGTTCCAAACGGACTCAGTACTATTGATTTCCCTAACCTTTCGGGAGCTTTATGCCAGTATAGCAAGAACAGCTTACCTTTTGGTCCATTAACAGGAACCTATCCGTTGTACAACATCGGATTTCCTCAAATAATTATGCAGGCTCATGACTCTTTTAAAAAGTACCAATTTACCGCAGGCTGCTTTAATAGCCCGGTAAAGCTTGTACCAGAAGAGGGTAAAGATTACCTCTGGAATGATGGCAGCAGGGAAAGACTAAAAGAGATCAACCAACCGGGTATCTATTGGGTAACCTACTCTAAATATTGTACGAACCAGACGGATACCTTTAAAGTGGGCTACCCCCGGTTCCCGGAGTTATTAACGACTAATGCCTGCCGTAATGGTGTTAACGGTACTGCGCAAATGAACAACCAGGATGGCGACAGCCTATCGTATCAATATCATTGGAGAAACAGCAGTGGAGATACACTGTCTGTAATCAATAGTGTTAGCGATCTTAAAGCCGGCCAATATTCGGTTACCGTTACTGTGCCTTCAGGTTGTGATTCCACAATCTCTTTTTTAATTGAAGAAATAAATATTATTCCGGATCTTGGTGCAGATACCGTTATCTGTAAGGGCGCCCCATTCCGGATGACTTTAGAAACGAATGCACCCGCTGATGCCGGTGTTACCTGGAGCACGGGCAGCAGGGCACCGTCTATTGATGTGCAAACTTTCGGTACTTACTGGGTTGATGTATCAGCGCCGCCATGTTATGCTACAGATACCATACGTATAAGTCCGGAATTATGCTATTGCGGTTATTGGATACCTAACGCATTTTCCCCCAACAATGATGGCAACAATGATCTATTCAAACCCGTACTGGAATCCGGTTGCTTAGTGACAAATTATAAGCTGGTCATTTTTAACCGCTGGGGCCGGCAGGTCTTTCAAAGTATGGATGTCCATAAAGGCTGGGATGGAATGTACCAATCTGCTATGGCAGATCTGGGTACCTATTATTATCAGGTGCAATGGGAATTAGGTACTGCCCATGAATATAAAGTTGTCTCGGGAGAAGTTACCCTGATCCGGTAACGGGTCAGATATGGTCACGATATAGTATCATAAACAAATGCATTACTTTTATAAAAACATACAAATACTTATATCCTTGCTGTGTTTGTCGCTGAACGGCTTTGCACAGCAGGAAAAGGTATGGGTATTTGGCCCGGGTAATGCAGGACTGGACTTTAAGACAGACCCACCCACACCTTTCCGGTCAGCGCTTACCGGCTATGGCGAAGCCAGTGCCTCCGTATCAGACAATTCGGGGGATTTGCTTTTTTATACCGAAGGTTCCAGGGTATGGAATAAGAATGGTCAGTTAATGCCTAATGGTGACGATCTTACCGGTTTGCCCCTGATCAACAATACCTATCCGCCGACATCCAGCACTGCGCAGGGCGCGCTTATTGTACCTAAACCGGGTGATAAAAACATGTACTATATTTTCTCACTTTCTTCAAACGAAGTGATGCCGGGGAGATTGTATTACAGTGTTGTGGACATGCGGCTGAACAATGGTCTTGGCGATGTAATTGCCGCACAAAAAGGTATATTGTTAGATACGGGCCTGTCAGAACAACTGGCCGCGGTAACCGGCGACCATTGCAATATCTGGATCGTATCCTGCACACGGTTATCCAACCAGTTCAAAGCGTTCGAGATTAATGAAGCGGGTGTGAGCCATCAACCGGTTATTTCAAACAATGGCTGGTGGAAGCAATCCCCTGATGAAGTGAATACAGGAAAGATAGCATTCGCCCATAACCGGAAAAAGATGGTCGCTACCAATTTTCTTATGGGTACAGCAATTTTTGATTTTAATCCCTCAACCGGGTTGGTCACAAACCCGGTATCCATAGATGAAACCGGCGCTTACGGCATTTGCTTCTCTCCTGATGATGATAATCTATATCTATCTTCCTTACCGGAACATCCCACCAGACTTCCACCTATGGAAATACTACAGTTTGACCTAAGCTCGGGTAACCAGGCCACAATAGCTGCATCCAGATTGCGTTTAGGTACTTTAGCTATACCTCTTTCCGATCTTAAAGAAGGACCCGATGGTAAAATATACTTTATTTACGGAGAATACACTTTGGGTACAATCGAAAAACCGGATCTCAAAGGTACAGTCTGTGCATATGCACCCATCAAAATATCCTTATTGACCGGCACCAGGGCCTATGGTGGTTTGCCTGCTCCCATACCTGTATTTCATCAGGAGACCATTACCAACAGCACCACTATCAACTGCTTTTCAGATTCCATAATTACGGCCCTCGATACCACAGGCAGGGATTATGTATGGCAGGACAATGCAGTTTCCGGGTCACATGCTGTTACCGGGCCTGCTACCTACTGGGTAAAATACACCAAAGCACCCTGTTACACTTTTATAGATACATTCCATATAAAATCCATATTCCGGCCTTTATTTACAGTGGAAACCATGCCGTCATGCGCACATACTGCCAATGGTCAGGCTAAGGTTACACTTTCAAGCGCCAATACCCGGACTTACACTTATCAATGGAAAAAAGAAGGCAATGACTCTGTTATCGGAACTGCTGACCAGTTAAATTATATAGCTCCGGGATGGTATACACTTACCATTTCAAATTCGGATGGATGTGATACTACAGTAAACCTTCATGTTCCTGCTCTTCCTTTTGACACTTTTCATCAAACAATAATCCCTTCCTGCAATGGTTTACCCACAGGTTCAACCCGGATCCATATAGTACAGGACAGTACTCATCTTTACCGCTTTGAATGGCGCTCTGTAAAGGATACTGTGATCCTGTCGCGAAATGACTCGGTATATGGATTACTTCCGGGCGATTACTCCGTTTTAATTACTAAAGAAGGGACCTGTGATACGCAGTTCACCTTCACCGTTCCGGACATAAGCTATGAAGCATCTTTTGTAACAGATTCATTGGCCTGTGTCCATCAGGCTATTTCTTTCCGCAACACATCCGATCCGTACTTTGAGGAATATCTATGGTTGTTTGGAGACGGACATCATGCTTCTGGTATGCACCCTGATCATACCTATATCCAAAGCGGCATTTATAAGGTCAGCCTGATCGCCAAAAAAGAGCAATGTAGCGACACCGGTACGCAAATAATAACCGTCAAACCGACTATAGACAGTTTCTATTTTACTACTGATAGAAAAAGTATCTGTATAGGAGAAGAGATAACGCTAAATGTATATGGGTTACCCGGTAATACAAAAACCCAACGGAAGTTTGCCGACCATATCTCCTACACGACAACCGGGCATATAGTGCAACATGCCTATAGTGAGCCCGGACAATATATAATTGTATCAACGGTATACCCGGAAGCCTGTCCGCCACTTACTTTTTCGGATACTATATATGTCAGTCCTTTTCCAGCTTTAGATCTTGGCCCTGACTCCGTGATATGTTTAAAAGACAGCGTTGTTATGTTACACAACCGGTTAGAGCAACATAACAGTGACGTGTATCTCTGGAATAATAAGGATACGGCAAGCATATTGTATGCAAAACATCCCGGTACCTACTCACTCACTATAATAAATAAAGCAGGATGCGCAACTACCGGAACAATAAATGTAAAAAAGGGTTGTTACCTGAATATACCCAATGCCTTTACACCCAATGGAGACGGGATAAACGATCATTTCTTCCCCAGGCAATTACTGTCGTCCGATGTTGCCTATTTTGAATTACACGTTTTTAACCGATGGGGGCAATTGGTTTTTAGCACATCAGGAAAAAACGGCAGGGGATGGGATGGCAGGTTTAATGGCAAGATACAGCCGCCTGGAACATATATCTATAAAATTTCCGTACACTTTACAAGCGGCGCAGAGGAGCTGTATAATGGAAACATTACTTTAATCAGATAATCATTTACAATAAAAAAAACAAAACATGAGAAAGCAACAAATTTTTACAATGGCACTTCTTATCATCAGCATTTTCCAGGCAAATGCCCAAAGGGTATGCGACGTTGCCCTCATCCTGGAAAGTCCGGATAACGATGCTCAGTTTACAGAAGGAGATAATATCCCGGTTAAATTGTATGTAATTAACAATGGACCTAATCCACTGCAGCCGGGAGACAATATTTATATTACAAAGCCCGATGGAGCTACAGATATGTTTGTACCTAATGCATCTATACCAGCCGGAACGAGTGTGCTGTTTATTAATGAACCTATGGAAGCTACTTTACCTGCCAATAACACGACCTGGACAGGAAACTACTGCTTCTATATTGCATACAATCCGGTGATACCTGGAAATTTTAATGATCCACAAAAGGGCAACGATACCGTTTGCAAACGCATTACCATTAAGAAAAAAGGAAGTGGAACAAATATAGCATCCACTGCTAAAGAAGACAATAGCTTAATGCTTTATCCCAACCCTTCAGACGGGATAGTCT
>JBEBVI010000039.1:0-17844 GCA_040392805.1 Taibaiella helva | reverse complement strand
CGGTATAGGGTCCGATCTTATACAGCTGAGCAAAGGCAGGCTGACCACAACGAAGACGCGCATTATAAGCCGTAACCAGCAGATGATACGCCTGGATACGGAGATGAGGGCGGAGCTGACCACCAAAGAAGAGCATGCATTTATAGATGCCACGCTCAGGTACCTCCAGATACAAAAGCCGGATATAGTTATTTTTGAAGACTACAATAAAGGTGTTCTCAAGGAAAATATTATACAGAAGCTGATGCGGCATTGCCGGTCCTTAGGTATATTGGTGGCTGTTGACCCTAAAAGAGAGCACTTTTTAGATTATGCGGGTGCAACCATATTCAAACCTAACCTGAAAGAAATAAGGGAAGGGCTTAACCTCGCCCTAACCGATATAAATACAGAAACCCTGGATGAAGCCCACCGTAAGTTGAAGGAACACCTGTCGCATCAGCTCTCCCTGATCACCTTATCCGAAAGAGGGATATATTATAATGAGGATGTAGAAGGAGAAATGTTACCTTCGCACCTGCGGCATATAGCAGATGTAAGCGGGGCGGGCGATACGGTTATAGCAGTAGCTTCTATGGTATATGCGCTTACCGGCGATGCCCGGAAGGCCGCCTCCTGGTCTAATATAGCAGGAGGGCTGGTATGTGAAGAAGCCGGTGTGGTGCCGGTCAATAAGCAAAAGCTTGAGGCGGAAATACTGCGCCTGGCAGAGCCGGTAGCAGAAGAATAAAGTATTTAAATTTTAACGAAAACATATATTTACAATGTCTTTAATTACTATAGGGACGCTTGCATTTGATGCATTGGAAACTCCTTTCGGAAAAGCAGATCGTATTATTGGTGGTGCCGCTACTTATATTGCATGGGCGGCCACAAGCTTTTATAAGCCTGTGAAACTCGTTTCGATAATAGGCGGCGACTTCCCTCTGGAAGAGCTGGAACAGCTTGAAGCCCGCGGTGTAGAATATGAAGCCGTGGAGATCATAAAAGAAGGAAAGTCTTTTTTTTGGAGCGGAAAATACCATTTAGATATGAACACCCGGGACACGTTAGTTACGGAGCTGAATGTGCTGGAACAGTTTAATCCCGTTATCCCGGAAAGTTACCAGGACTGCGAGTATCTGATGCTCGGCAACCTGGCGCCGTCATTGCAGAAGAATGTTATAGAACAATTGAAAAGCAGGCCCCGTCTTATTGTCCTGGATACAATGAACTTCTGGATGGATGTGGCTTTAGATGAGCTTAAAGAAGCACTAAAGCTGGTAGATGTGCTGGTAATTAATGACAGCGAAGCCCGGCAGCTGTCGGGAGAATATTCCCTGGTTAAGGCTGCTAAAGTGATAAGAGCCATGGGGCCGGCCTACCTGGTCATCAAAAAAGGAGAGCATGGCGCATTACTTTTTCATGAAGATAAAGTGTTCTCTGCCCCGGCTTTACCATTGGAAGTGGTTTTTGACCCTACCGGCGCAGGTGATACTTTTGCCGGCGGCTTTATCGGCTACCTGGCGCATACCGGCGATATCTCCTTCGAAAATATGAAAACCGCAGTGATCGTAGGTTCTGCTATGGCTTCCTTCTGCGTTGAAAAATTCGGCCTGGAGCGGCTGAAGGAAATTTCACACGAAGATATTATGCAACGTGTGGAGCGATTCACAGAACTGGCTAACTTTGGCAAAACGCAGCTTGTATAAGGATACAAAAGCATTTTGGGTATCGTTATTGAAATACAGACACATAAAGAGAAACAGATGAATATGCTACATAAGACCAAAATAATCGCCACTGTAGGCCCTTCCTGCGACAGCTACGAGCAGTTGCTGGCTCTGGTGCATGCCGGGGTGAATGTTTTTCGTCTTAACTTTTCTCATGGTACCCATGAAAAACATGCGGTAGTCATTAATAATATTAAAACGATCAATGATCAATACCCTTTTAATATAGCTATTCTTGCCGATCTGCAAGGTCCCAAGCTCAGGGTAGGAGAGATAGAAAACGGGTCATTGCTCCTGAAGATCGATGATATCATAACTTTTACCAATACCCCCTGTTTAGGATCACATGAGGCTATTTATATATCATATCCCAGCTTTGCAAGTGATGCGCGTATCGGGGAAAGTATATTGCTGGATGACGGTAAGATAGAAACCGTAGTAACGGAGATCACCTCCGGCGGACAGGTCAGGGCTAAAGTGATCAACGGAGGCTTGCTGTTGTCCAAAAAAGGAGTGAATCTTCCCGATACCAGAATATCCTTGCCGTCATTAACTGAAAAAGACCTTGCCGATCTCGATTTTATAGTAGAGCACCAGATCGACTGGATCGGGCTTTCTTTTGTACGTAAGCCTAACGATGTGTCGGATCTCCGGAAAAGACTGAAAGAGAAAGGGAGCCCGGCAAAGATCATTGCTAAAATAGAGAAGCCGGAAGCCCTGCAGCATCTGCGGGAAATAATCTTGTCTTCGGATGCGGTAATGGTGGCACGTGGTGACTTAGGTGTGGAGATGCCCGTTGAAAAAATACCGATGATACAAAAAGATATCGTACGGAAATGTATCCACAGGGCTAAGCCGGTCATCATTGCCACGCAAATGATGGAAAGTATGATAGAGCGTACCCGCCCCAACCGCAGTGAAATTACCGATGTGGCCAATGCGGTGATGGAAGGAGCTGATGCCGTGATGCTCAGCGGTGAAACAGCTATGGGAAGCCACCCTGCGCTGGTCGTGCAAACAATGGTAAACATTATACGTGAAGTGGAAAAAGAAGAAACCGTTTATAACAAAAACCTGGTTCCGCAGCCGCATTCGCCTTCTTTCCTCAGTGATGCCTTATGCTATAATGCCTGTAAAATTGCTGAAGATGTACATGCAGATGCCCTTATCGGTATGACGCAGAGCGGTTATACGGGCTTTATGCTGTCCAGCTTCCGTCCGCGTTCGGCATTGTACGTCTTTACCAAAACGCAGACACTCATCAATCAGCTTAGCCTGAGCTGGGGCGTACAGGCTTTTTATTATGCCGGCGAAGAAGGGCTGGATGAGATCATAGACGACCAGATAACGATACTTAAAGAGAAAGGTCTTATCAAACCGGGAGCTATTGTTGTCAATACCGGAAGTACACCGGTAAGCGAGCATCTGCCGACCAATATGCTTAAGATAACCAAAGTGAATTAGTCAGAACCACCCGAACGTTACGGTACGTATGAAAAATACAACCGTAACGTTTGCATTATGATTGTCCCGGGCTGTTATGCTTACTGTTCTGCAATACATTGGACAGCTCCCATTTGATCGTTTGCTTTAAAGGATGACGGCGTACCGGGCACCCCTGCAGCGAGCATATAGAACAGGAAAAATCCTCGCAACCGTCAACATGAACAAATAATTCCACTGCGCTCCCGAACTCTGACCGGATCAGGTTATCCAGCCGATCTATTTCCCGGTGTGCTTCTTTCACATTATAGTACCAGGGCAGCGTAAGATGACCGTCCAAATGAAGGGTACTGCCATACTGTATCATGCGGAGATTATGCAGATCTATCCAGCAGGGCTGACGCTGTTTTTGCAGGTATTGTATCAGATTGTTGAGCAGGGCCATATCCGCCTCGTCCATAATGCCCGCCAGAGATTTGCGGATGACCTTATACCCCGTATACAGGATAATGAGTGCAACAAGAATAGCTACGACCGGATCCAGCCACAACCACCCCGTCACTTTAATGCAAAGCAGGGCAATAATAATACCGGCTGTAGAATAAGTATCTGTCCTGAGATGACTACCTGCAGCCTGTAAAGTCTGTGAACGTTCTTTGGTGCCTTTACGCAAAGCATATGTCCCTGCAAGATAATTGATCACGGCAGTTATGCCCAGTAATATCCACCCCCGGTCGATTTGTTGTAAGGGTGCAGGCCGGATGAACTGATAAACACCTTTATATATGATAGCGAGTGCCGCTAATGTAATTAACGTGCCTTCAATAGCCGAAGATATGAACTCGACTTTACCATGACCATACGGATGATTCCGATCTTTAGGCTTTGAAGCCAGCCATACGCTGTACCAGCCGATAAAACCGGAAGCTACATTTACAGTACTTTCCATAGCATCCGTAAATACCGCAACAGACTTTGTCCAGAACCAGGCCAGCAGCTTGATGCAAAAAAGCAGGATAGCAAGGAATACGATATTGCGTTGTATGCGAACGACTGACTGCATGGCGGACGTTTGGGAAATTTAATTATGGCCGGTATCGGCAAGTGCCCGGGTCTTATTGCCTGGTTTTAACAACCGGTATAACTTAGCTCCCGTCCAGCCTCCCAGGCCGGCAGTAATGAAACCGGTAACTACTGTAATAATGATCATAAAACTATACGATGGTAACTGGAACAGGTCTGCCATTTTCCTGCTCAGGAGGTGCTCATTGGCCTGGTCTGTACGGAATGCAATAAAAAAATAACATACCGCAGCGCCTATACCCGTAGCCAGGAACGCCTGCCAGCTCCTGACCGGGAAGACCAAGATCAGGACAAAAGAGATAAGCATAGGGATCCACCAGGGCATGGTCATTAAGGCGAAATAAGTTAAAATGGCCGTAAGCAGAACTAAAAAGACGAAGCGCATCTCCCTAAAATTAATGATTAATATGGCAAGTTAGTGAACTTTGGTTTCTTTAGTGCAATTTTGTACTTCTATGAGAAAAATTGCAGGCTTTTTTCAGCTGATACGCTGGCGCAACCTGCTGATGGTGCTACTTACCCAGTGGGTCGTATGGATATGCGTCATCAGCCCGGTAAAACACTGGAGCGGAATCCTTTTATTCCTGGACGCATTCCGCTTCAGCTTGCTTGCCGGCTCTACTGTGCTGATAGCTGCGGCAGGATATATTATTAACGACTATTTTGATGTAAAAATAGATATTATTAACCGTCCCCAAAAAGTGATCATAGACAAAGTGATCGGTCGCCGCCAGGCAATATTGTGGCATAGCGCATTTAATATTGCCGGTATGTTGCTGGCTGTTTATCTGGCATGGCAACAAGGTAATTATGTACTGCCTGCGGTACAGCTGATCAGTATTCTGTTGCTCTGGCTATACTCAACCACCTATAAAAGAATGTTCGTGTCCGGTAATATTATAGTGGCTTTGCTGGCTGCCCTGACGGTGTTGGTGCCTGCAATATATGAGCCGGCATTATATCCTTACCTGCGGGCGGACTATTTTGTGACAACGGGCAACAGGATACTTGTGAATCCTCTTTGGGTAATAGGAGCCTATGCTTACTTTGCCTTTATGCTCACCTGGATGCGGGAAATCGTAAAAGATATGGAAGATTTCAAGGGAGATGCCGAACAAGGTTGCGTTACTATGCCCATTAAGATCGGCCTGCGCAGATCTGCACACATGGTGATCCTGTTAGGGACAATGACCATCTTGCCTTTGGCCGTAGCTTCTATACGCTTGTGCATTGGCAACTGGCTGATACTGGGTATTTATATAGCTGCAGCACTGGTCATCCCTCTGATCATGTGGCTGATTTTCCTGGATAAGAAAACCGATATACAGCATTACGGAAAAGCAAGCCGCCTGCTAAAGATCATTATGCTTTCTGGTATCATTACATTGCTGGTGTATTATGGGATGCAATGCTAGTTAGAAAGGTTTCTCGCAACGGCGCAAAGAAGGCGCGACGGCACAACGTTACGCTAAATACTATTGCTCTACTCCAAAGTCCCACGGGTCCCCTAAGTCCCCCGGCAAACGAAAAACTAAAAACAGAAAACCAAAATATAAAACAAACAAAATAACATACCAATGAAAATAAACAAACAAATCATCCTCGCCTCCCAATCCCCGAGAAGAAAACACCTCCTGCAACAGGCAGAAATCGATTTCACCGTGCAGACGATTCATACCGATGAAAACTACCCCAACGACCTGCCCGTTGAGCAGGTGCCTGCCTTTATTGCACGTAATAAAGCCCAGGCTGTTTTTGAAATACTGGATGCAGAGCAACAAGCTGATACAATCGTTATAGCAGCGGATACGGTAGTATTGCTCGATCAGCAGATTATTGGTAAGCCGGATAACGAGGAAGCTGCCATACAAATACTCTCCGCCTTATCCGGAAAAGTACATCGCGTGATTACGGGTGTGTGCATCTGGAGCAGGGAAGGCCGGCACGAGCTATCAGAAACTACCGAAGTGCATTTTATCCCTCTTACACAAGACGATATACTTCACTACGTCCGCAAGTATCAGCCTTTCGATAAGGCGGGAAGCTATGCCATACAGGAATGGATCGGTCTGAAAGGAATAGCTAAAATAAACGGTGATTTCTATAATGTAATGGGCTTGCCGGTAAGCAAAGTATTGAGTGCCTTGGAGGAGATATATGTGAGGCAAGTATAGTCCCCTGCCGTTTGCAATGAATTATGCTTCAGCAGAGCCGGGTGGCGGTTATGACCTGTTCCCTTTTTCGACCTGATACAGCAGGAAATTGGCGAGGAGCTGCAATGCTTCAAAATGCCCATAATTGAAAACAACGCGATCCCCCGCCGTTCTGATAGTGATATGACCCAGATTGAGTGCCTTCTGCCAGAAAAACTGTTCTATTATTACCGACTGAACATTGTCCAGCGGAACATATTGATAGCTTTCCTGCCATACCTTTTTTTCTTTCACAATAAACGGACCTGAAATATACAGGTGGTAATAGCTGTAATAACGTTTCATCAGCAAAGCAAATACGAGGAGATAGATAATAAAAAGCAGGACATGAATACTACTGACATATCCGTGTAATGCAAGCCACGAAATAGTCAGGGAAGGAATAATGCCGAAAAGGACAACAGGTAAAATGAACCGGCGCCAATTACTTATTATTGTATTATCCGCTTTTTCCGGAAGTACAGTTTTGAATATATGGTTAAATAACGCGTTTGCTTGCCCTTCATTGAGCCCGGCAATGGTTATGTTGGCTTTCTTATCCTGATCTATATCCAGAGATGTTTGTGTGATATCTACTTTGAAAATTTTTAATAGCCTTTGCAGTGGATTGGTCTGTATACGAAAAGTCTGGATCTTATGATTTTGAAGTAAGGTGTTTTTCCGGGAAAACAAACCATAACGTATCCCGGTAACTCCATTGTCCGGTTCAATTTTCATTTTGTAATAGACAATAATATTCCGCACCACATTGAAGCTTATGACGATGACGAACGAAATAAGTATCAGCGACCATACCGATAGCTTCTCCCAGGTTTCTATAGCTACCGTTTGCACCTTTTCCCGGTAACCATCCATACTATCGAAATAATTCAGATAAAAAGTAAGCAGGAAGGTAAATAATACCACGAAACTTTTTGCATAAGCAGCAGTGAACGCATACAGGATAAGCTGTGAGGGCTTAATAGAAATAATATTTTTAGCGCGTTGTGCGGTACCCGGAGAAGAGGAAATTTCTTCTCTTGCTGACGAAACCTCTTTAAGCAATACCTGTTTTAATGCAATAGCCTCTTTGTAATCCAGTGCTTTGATACAGGCCTCACTGCCGACACTTCCGGCAGTTTCTATTTCTACCGAGTAAACTTCTAACAATCGCTGAACGAAATGCTGATTAATATTGACTTGGGTGATCTTATTCAACTGAATAAAGACTTTCGATTTGTTGAAGATGCCCTTGTTCAGGATAAACTCACTATCGTTATTCTGTATCGTAAATGTGGTGTTCCGGTAAGATAGATAAACAAAAAAAGCCAACAGCGCCAGTATCACCAGGAACCCTACTGCGATCAGGTAATATTGCTGCCAGGGTAATTGCAATAACAGAATGATCACCATAGCGCCGATGGCATCCCTTCGCTTCTTCATCAAAGAAAAACATTCTATGATGATAAATGCCTCAGATTGCCTCCTGGGTTCCCGGAAATCTATAGTATCTGGCTGATCCATCAACTACCGTTTGTTTTAAACATTTATTGATAAATGAATCTTGTGCTCATTCCGTATCCGAAGCATCCGGCCCATCATCAGAAGGTTCTGTTATTGAGCTTAAAATCAATGCCTGTATACTTTGTGCTACATGCAATGGTAAACCGGGGATGGACAGTGCATTTCCCGTAGTGTACAGGCGAAGCTTTGCCAGCCCGAATCTTTTTGCCAGCCAGCTTTCCTGTAGTTCAATGTGTTGTATGCGCATATAAGGTACTATGGTATGCTTCAGAAGGATCAGTCCGCTTTGAAACAGGATATCTTTTTCCCGTATACCATATTTTTTCCTGTAAAAAGCTTTCCGGATAAGGAAAAAACCAAGCGGGTACAGCATAAGCAGAAGCAATACATAAGCCAGCAGCATATAATTTACTTTATACACTTCTGAAATCCCGGCAATCACAACAGCCAGTAACACGAATACCAAAGTATAATCCAGGAACATTATTTTTATATACAGGCCATCTATAGGATGCAGCGGTGCTTCCTCATACTTGGGTAGCGCGTGAACATTCACAGTTTCATTACTAAATATTGCTTCTGATGATGCCGGCATATCTTATACACTTAAGATCGTTCTATAATTAGAATAAGGATTTAAAGTGAACGCTGACTTTAATTGATCAGCACATCCCCCGTCATTTCCTGGGGAGGCTGTATGCCCATATACTTCAGGATCGTTGGCGCGAGATCCGCCAGTTTGCCCGGATGCAGACTGCCCTTGTAATCGTTGGAAATGAGAAAAAGCGGTACCGGGTTCATTGTATGAGCCGTATTCGGACTGCCGTCTTCATTGATGATATAATCTGAATTGCCATGATCCGCAGTCAGGAAAATACCATAGCCGTTTTGCAGAGCTAAAGGCACGATCTGCGCTACACATTCGTCTACCGTTTCTGCTGCCTTGACCGCAGCTGCCCATACACCGGTATGACCCACCATATCCGTATTGGCAAAATTCAGACAAATAAAATCTGCCGATTGCTTTTCTATTTCCGGGAGCAGCGCAGCTGTTATTTCAAAAGCGCTCATTTCCGGCTTGAGATCGTAAGTTGGTACTTCCTTCGGCGAAGGAATAAGGATACGGCGTTCGTCCTCAAAAGGTTGCTCACGCCCGCCGGAAAAGAAAAAAGTAACGTGCGGATATTTTTCCGTTTCCGCTATACGTATCTGTTTTAGATGATGCCTGGCAATTACCTCTCCTATGGTATTGGTCAGGTTGTCATTATGAAATATAACCGATACATCCTTAAAAGTATGATCATATTCTGTCAGCGTGATATAATGCAACGACAACGGAGCCATGCCATATTCCGGGAACGCCTGCTGGGTAAGCGCCTGGGTAATTTCGCGGCAGCGATCTGTTCTGAAATTGAAACATAATACCGCATCTCCATCCTGTATAGTTGCTACCGGTTGTCCCTGCTCATCTGTTGCAATGATGGGCTTCAGGAACTCATCAGTAACACCTTCTGCATATGAATCTTTGATTGCAGTACCTATATTATGTGTATGTACGCCTTCCGCATGAACAAGTGCATCGTAAGCTACTTTTACGCGCTCCCATCTTCTGTCGCGATCCATGGCGAAATATCTTCCTGTCACAGAAGCAATTTTGCCGTTTGTGCCGCTCAGGGAAGCGGCCAGATCATTTATGTACCCGATGCCGCTATGGGGGTCTGTGTCGCGGCCATCAGTAAAAGCATGTACCACAAATTTCTGAACACCGGCTTCCTGTGCATAAGCACACATAGCTTTTAGATGCTCTATATGCGAATGAACACCGCCATCACTTACCAATCCGATCAGGTGCAATGTCTTTTTATTGTTTGTACAATAATTGAATGTATTATTTAACGTAATGTTTTTTTGCAACGTACCAGATTGTATAGCCCTGTTAATGCGCAGCAGCTCCTGGTACACAATACGCCCGGCACCTATATTAAGATGCCCTACTTCGGAATTGCCCATCTGCCCCTCTGGCAGGCCTACTGCCTCTCCGCAGGTAGTCAGTTCCGTATGTGGATAGAGCTTATATAGTTCGCTGATGAAAGGAGTACGGGCGTTGGCAATAGCATCAGATGTACGCACCTGACCATGTCCCCAGCCATCCATGATAATAAGTAATGCTTTTTTCATTTCCATTGTGCAAAGATAGAAAAGCGATTAAGAATATATTCAAAACAGGGAATGTGCCAAAGAGGTAAAAAAAGCTTTTTTTTAAGTTTTTTAAACACAGTTTTGGTTACCTTGCAATACCGGTTGCAGACTGTTGTGTTTAAGATTTGTTTAAATTTATGGGTTATATAATGTGGCATAGTTATTGATGGTAAAATTTACAACTCTCTGTCACTTAATAGAACAATGTGTACGTGAATAGCTAAAAATGAGAAAAATTCTGGCTTTATCCTTATTTGCCTTCTTCCTTTTTTTGGGTAGTTCGCGTGCACAAAAGGCTGTTGAAGAGGTTTCCAAAGGTCTGCATTCGGGAGATGTTTCTGTTATCGCTAAAAATTTTGATAAGCTTGTAGATATCACCATAGTCAGCGAACAATCGACCTATAGCGGATCACAGGCGGAAATGGTGCTGAAAAATTTTTTCGACAGAAATAGTATTAAATCATTTAATGTTAAGCACAAAGGTACTGCACCAAGCGATAATTCCGTCTTTCTTATAGGGGAATTAAATACCAAAAGCGGAAACCACAGAGTCTATCTCTTTTTTAAACAAAAAGAGAATACCTACTATTTGCAGGAATTACGCATTGAATAATAATAATTGCTTGCTTCCCCATTTTTAATTTTGTTATTTTGCCCTTCTGATAAAATCTAATTAGATATAATGGCAAAAATTATTCCCTTCAAAGGGTTGCGCCCCGTCCGGAATCTGGCAGAGCAGGTGGCGACCTTACCTTATGACGTATGCAGTGTTGAAGAAGCAAGGAAGTACAGAAATGATCCCTATAATTTTTACCACGTTACCCGTGCTGAAATAGACCTTGATAAAGGCGTTGATGTGCACAGTGCTGTTGTATATGAGCGTGCGGCTGAAAACCTCGATAAAATGATCGGGGATGGCGTGCTTGTTCAGGATAAAGAACCCTGTTATTACATATATCAGCTGGTCATGGATGGAAGAGCTCAGACCGGACTGATCTGCGGGTCATCCATTGATGATTATAACGACGGAGTGATAAAAAAGCACGAGTTTACCCGTCCCGAAAAAGAATTAGACCGTATCAATCATATAAAGGCGACAAGAGCACAAACCGGGATCGTTTTCCTCGCTTATGAAAATATTGATAAAATGGACAGGTTTGTAGAAGAGTGGAAACGCGACCATGAGCCGGAATATGATTTCATTTCTGAAGATGGTATCCGGCACACGTTCTGGGTAGTGGACAACTATAGCAAGGTAAGTGCTATTACAGATATATTTGAGGATGATGTGAAGGCTACCTATATAGCGGATGGTCACCACAGGGCTGCATCAGCTGCTAAGGTTGCAGACGAGTTTAAGGCCCAGGGACTACGTATCACCGGTGATGAATCCTTCAACTATTTTATTACCTGCATCTTCCCTGCCAGTCAATTGCGGATCATGGATTATAACCGTGTAGTTAAAGACCTGAACGGATTGAGCGAAGAAAAATTCCTGAAACGCCTTGAAGTTAAATTTGAGGTAGAGTACATAGGAAAAAATGCCTGCAGGCCGCAAAAACCACACGAATTCGGATTGTATCTCAAAAACGGCTGGTATAAGCTGACAGCCAGAGAAGGGGCATTCGAAACTGACCCTATCAGCGTGCTGGATGTAAGCATACTTCAAAAAAACGTGCTGGATGAAATATTGAACATCAAAGATCCGCGAACAGATAAAAGAGTGGATTTTGTAGGCGGGATCCGTGGATTGGGTGAACTGGAAAAACGGGTGAACAGCGGTGAGATGGCAGCGGCTTTCGCCTGTTACCCCGTAGATATACAGCAACTTTTTGCCGTAGCCGACAGCGGCTCTGTGATGCCGCCTAAAAGCACCTGGTTTGAACCTAAAACACGGGACGGACTGGTCGTATATATGATTTAATTATTAGGAGACTTGAGATTTAAGTGTCAAAACGTTCTCATCTCCATTTTCAACTTTTAATTTTTAATTCTTAATTAATTTTTTGAACACACTTGATCAATATCGGTCCATATTTACTTCCTGTAAAGAAGTTTATTTAAAGAAAGCGTCGGATTACGGCACTTCCTGGCGTGTTTACCGGACTATTTCGATAGCAGACCAAATCTATATTAAGGCGTGGCGCATCCGGCAAATACAGGAAGTAGGGATACAGAAAGTAAGCGATAGTATCGAAAGCGAATTTATGGCCATTGTCAATTATGGTATTATGGCTTTAATACAGTTTCAGCTGGCCGGTGATGAGCGTATTGACTTATCGGTAGAAGAGGCGGCACTGTATTACGACAACCAGAAGAATATCGTGGAAGAGCTGATGCTGCAAAAGAATCATGATTATGGAGAAGCATGGAGATCAATGAGCCAACAGTCATTTGTGGATCTTATTCTTACCAAGCTTTTACGGATAAAACAGATCCTTGCCAATGACGGTAAGACCCAGATTTCGGAAGGTATGGAATCTAATTTTTGTGATATAATCAATTATGCGGTGTTTGCTCTGATCAAGATAAGATATGCCGATCTGTAAAAGCAGAAGAACTGTGGCAGATACCTTTCCTGGTGTTAAGTAAGTGTATTTGCCGCTGTGGTAATTATAGGTCAAATTGTTAAAGTAGTTAAAAGAACTTAAAGGCGGGGTGTTCAGTTTCATGTATTAAAAGCTGAGTAGTTTTCCGGAACCCGTGAAGCGGGTTAAATGTGGGGATCCATTGAGCACCTTCGGGACCCTGGTAAGTATCGTGTACGTTGCAAATTTCACCCGTGGTTAATGACCTCACTCTTTCCATAAATAAGGGAAAAGAACGAGCGCTAAAGCCAGGATCAAAACATCCATTCCCAGCAATATCCATACCATATTCCACCAGCCTTCCTGTTCTACCATGGAAACGCTGCCGGTGGCTAAATTACTTAATATCATTAAAAGCGGTATAGATATGGGGAAACCCAATATGGCTATCAAAGCAGCACTTTGACGTGCCTGGGCCGCAATTGCAGAAAGGAAGGTAAATAGCAGGGAAAGTCCGGATGATCCCAGGCAGCATACACCCAGAAAAGTGGCATAATTAATGACCGGATCACCAAGCAGGAGCTTGAAAAGAAAAAAGGACAGGAGAGTCATCATTGCCGTCATAACCAGGCTGTAGCATAGCTTAGCCAACAAAAATTGTGCAGGTGTGACTATAGTGAAATAATATCTTGATCGGGCAGTCCCCTCTTGCAGGAAACTCTTGGCTACCGTATTCACGGTGATAAATAGCTGGGCAATCCAGAACAGGGCATTCCATATCCGGCTTTCAGGTTGCCCGGCCATCATATATATAACAAATACGGTACAGCTTACATAGAGTAAAACACCAAAAAGGGTATGTTTTTGCCTCCATTCCAACAGAAAATCTTTCCGTATCAGTGTAACTATTTGCCTGCCGTAATTCATTTTTATAAAATTACTTCCAATGTATTTTTTCGCTGAAAGGTATATTCCGTACAGCCTCTTTTTTCTCCTGGTCAGTATACCCTAAGTAAATGAGCCCCATTACCTGGTCATCGGTATTTAATGCGAGGTATCTTTTCATAGGCTCTTTAAGCGCCATTCCCCCGGTGTTCCAGATTGCAGCTATTCCCATAGCTTCTGCGCCTAATAAAATATTTTGTATTGCCGCGGCTGTTGCTGCCAACTCCTCCATCACCGGTATTTTGGTATTCGCCGTCCTTTTCATGGCTGCTACTACGAGGTGTGAAACTTTATCTCCTGCATGGGCAAGGTTATCAAAAGTTTGTTGCTTCCGGTCTTCTTCAGCAGTATTTTCCCAATATAACGCAGCATGATCAGCACAGAATTGCCTCAGGGAAGATCCTGTGTATATGTAAAATCGCCAGGGTTCTGTGCGGCCATGTGTCGGGGCGTAATCAGCCAATTGTAATATATTATTTACTACAGTATCGGGTATGGCTGCTCCATTCATATTGGCCGCTTTTACCGTTCGTCTTTCTTTTATTATTGTTTCGATCATTGCAAAATTGTGGTTCATAAGTAATAAAAAATTAAAATTTTAAATGCAGCAAAGGTAATAAAGATTCATAGACTCGGAAGCGAATGATAAACCGGATCGGATACAGAATTGGAGATGATAGCTGATGCTTATTCCCGGTTATGGATTTATTATGCCTGAAGCATTTTTTTACTTTAACAGGCCCAGGTCTATAGCTTTTTTGATCAGACCGGCAGAATTTTTTACATCCAGCTTAAGTAACAGGTTATTACGATGGGTATCCACAGTGCGCTTGCTTAGGTAAAGCTCGTCTGCTATTTCAAGGCTTGTATAGTCCTTTGCGATCAGGTGAAGTATTTCTTTTTCCCGTTTAGTGAGTAGCAACGGCTGATTTTGGTTATGTTTTAGTGCACGTTTATACTCATTAGCCTTATCCGCAATCGCATCGTCAATATATTGCTCACCCCGATGCACTGCCCGAATGGCATCAATGATCTTATATTTTTTAGAAGATTTTAAAATATATCCCTTAATGCCTGACTGGAGAAGGTTTTTAATATAATAGGGATAATCAAGGTTCGATAAGACAATGATTTTTACCTGCGGGTATTTTTTTGATAAGATCAGGGCAAGTTCGTCTCCCTGTATTTCCGGCAGGTGAATATCCAATAATAATATATCAGGGTAATTGTTTTCGAAGGCTTTCAGCAGCTCCTGACCCGAATGATGCAACTCCAATACATCCATATCCTCTTCCTGCTCTATCAGCTGCTGTAAGCCGGAAAGGATTAATGGGTGGTCGTCTAACAGGGAAACAAGTATTTTTTGCATTGCTTAAGTCTAATTGTAAAATTCAATTATTGTAGTAGTGCCTTCGCCGGGCATTGATTCGTAAGTAACATGTCCTTTCAGCGCATTTACTCTTGCTGCTATATTTTTAAGCCCCATGCCTTCCGTTCTTTTTGAAACATCATATCCCATCCCATTATCTTCAACGGTAATCACAATTGCATCTTTTTGCTCCACCAGTTGTACCAGAGCATTGGAGGCCTGAGCATGCCTGACAATGTTGTTGACCAGTTCCTGTATAATACGATAAATAACCAGTCTCAGTTCAGAAGAGATCGCTTCAAAGCTACCTATTGACTGCACCACCAGGTCGATCTTTGAGGCATCGCTTACCTGTTGACAATACAGTATAATGGCTTCAGGCAGGCTGTATTGTGCAAGTATATCCGGAGTCAGGTTACGTGCGGTTTTCTTTATTTCAGAATGCAGATGTTCTGAGATCTGTTCAATGGTGTTGTAAAGTTTTGAATAGCGCAGTGGGTCATTTTCATTTTTGAGGAGATGAATATTCAGGGATAGCGCCGAGCTGAGGCCACCGAGACCGTCATGGAGCTCCCGGGCAATCCTTATACGCTCCTTTTCTTCACCACTGATATGCGCCTGAAGCAAGTCTGTTTTTTGTTGCAGCTTTATATTCTCCATATTCTTTTTATGGAACTTCTTCTTTTGTTTATTGCTGATAAAGATAAAAACAATCAAACCGGAAAAGCAAAGTATAGTAAAGCCAATGACCAGATTTTTGTACCTGATCCGGTTACCCTGCGCCTGGATCAATAGTTCATTCCGGGCTATTTCCTCATTTTTCTTGGCAATGCTATACTTGGACTCCAGACTATTTACCTTATTGATGATCTCTTTATTTTCGAAACTGTCCTTTAGTTGTGCATATCTTATAGCGTGCAGGTATGCCTTATGATACATTTGTTTTTTTTCGTACAGCTCAGCCAGATCTTTATGTGTATATAATAAAATACCTGACTGGTTGGAATACCGGCTCCCTTCCTGTGCTTCAGTTAAATATTTTTCCGCGAGCTTATAGTTTTTTGACCTCAGGTAAGACACGCCTAAGTCTTTGTATAACCTGTTTTTAAAAAAGGGAGAAATGTCTGCTGTTAAACTCTGCGCTTTGTTAAAATAAGTAATCGCTTTCTGATATTCCTCCCGTTCGTTATACAATACACCGATATTAAGCAGTGCTACATATTGCTCCTGAATTAAGTTGTGCTGTAAGGCGATATTGTACGAAATATCAAAATTCTTCAGGGCAGAATCCCAATAGCCCATATTTTTATACATATAGCCCCTGTTATTGTAATTCTTAGCCAGGTTACTATAATTCTTCTTTTCCCGTGCAAAATGTTCCGCAATATTTAAATACCTGAAAACTTTTGATGGACTTTGTTTTAGATCGACAAGCACGGCTGCCAGGTTCTGATATATATAGTCAACATTGACCGGCGGACTAAGGCTATCCGCTACAGCTAATGCTCTATAGAGATAATTAACGGCGTTCTCATAATCATTTATCTGGTGGTATACATTGCCAATATTGTTTAAAGCTGAGGGAATACTTCTTATGCCCTTCTGTGATTTATATAAATAAACCATAGACTCCTTGTACTTTAATAATGCTTTATCATATTCGCTTTTTTGCAGGTGAGCGTTGGCCTGGTATAACCTTGCCGCACCCATGCCGAAGTGAAAATTATTGGAAAGGCTGTTATGAAAAATAATTTCCAGCCTTTTAATTGCGCTATCGGGATCCGCCTTCATCAGGCGTTCAATGGATATGATCTCTTGGTGCAGCGAACCGGTATCAATTCCGGAAAGGCCAAACTGGATGTTTTTATTTTCCAGCTGGGCCAGTGTCTGTATCTGACAAAGAGCGCATACAAATATGATTATTAGACTTTTGAGCTGCATATTGCCGGATTCATCTCTTTTGACTACAAAAATATACGGGTAACGGGTTTCCTAAAATCGGTAATTATACCGAATTAACCGCAGAATATTCCATATACTTTTGCTATATAAGTATGATGTTTTAAAACATAACAGGCTAAACGGTTGTTTAAACGCGTAAACAGGTAAAACCGGTATGTAGAGTTAAAAACAGGATACTCCCAAGGTTGACGTCAATCGATATTTTTCACGTACAAATTGTATAAATTATGAAGAAGCATCTCCTCTTGTTGTTCTTGCTTGTAATAATCTGCAGCAGGAATGCCCTTGCTCAGGATTATTATAATCAAAGTCCTGAATTTTTGAAAGCCAATAGTTTTTGGGCCTTCGGCTTTAATGCCGGCCTTGATTTCAACCAGTACGTTAATGGAGGTCCGTTATCTGTGGAAACCAGTACTTACCTTTCCTGGGGCGGCGCTTCTGTATCTTCTCCCGTTACAGGAGAATTACTGTTCTATGCAGGTTCCAGAGTTTTATATAATAAAAACGGGGATACAATGCTTAACGGAAAAGATTTGATTCCGATCACTCAAGCTACATCTCAGGGGCAACTAATCGTACCTGTGATCGACACACCGGGAAAATATTATGTGTTTATGCTTGACTATGCCTATGATTACGATAAACAGTCTGTTTTAGCGTACTCTGTTGTTGATATGAGCCTGGATAATGGTCTGGGCGGTGTAGAACCAGGGAGGAAAAATATATATTTAGATACAATGCGGCAGTTTAGCGAAGCCATGATCGCCATTCCGGGAAATAACTGTGACGTATGGTTGATGCTGCATACCACTATCTATCCCAAACAGAGTACAGAAACCACAACCGGTTTTTTGGCTTACCATATCACGCGTAATGGCATTGATCCC
>JBEBVI010000038.1:0-18026 GCA_040392805.1 Taibaiella helva | reverse complement strand
AAATCTTTCTCCGGAACATAGGCAACCCCGTTTTTCCAGCTGAAATACTTTTCACTGACGTCTGTTGCCCAGGCCACGGTATAGCCGTTTTTCAAGGCATTATCGATAATGTTCGTAACATCTTCCATTTTCACATTATACACCTCATCCAGGCTCCAGTTGTCCGGCACCATTAATATACTTTTCTTATAATAAGGCTTGTCTGTAAACGAACTAAGCTCTACATAATCCTTAGGATCCAACCCGACCACCTCACGTGCGAAGCTTTTGGGGGTATAGGATTTTCCGTTCCACTCGAAAGACTCCGGTACTTCTCCCAGGTAACTATCCATCACTGCCTCAAAAGCCTGCTTCCAGTTCGGTGAAATTTTACCGTTAGGGTTTTTGACATACACATCCAACATGGCTTTCAGCACCTGTTGCATTTCTGCAAACTTATTGTGTTTGGTACCATAATTGAGCCCGGTGTATATAGACTGTGGCAGGGCGCCATACTTCGCATACATATTAATTACATCATGACAGGCACCACCATCTCCCCAGGCTATCGCTCCGTGCATACGAACGTAATTATCGGCTTTGTCTGAATATACTTTCCGTGCAGAATAGATCTGCGCCAGCTCTACGGGTGTACGGCCCGCTTTGTGCATTTCACTTTCCAGAAAAGAATTGGTGGAATAACTCCAGCATGTCCCGGAGCTCGCCTGATTTTTAACGGAAGTATTTACCAATGCAATCCGCTCGGTAAAAACAAATTTACTTTTCGCACTGTCACTCTTATTTTTATCCAATAAGTTTACCAGATTATCTTGTGCAGTGGAAGACAGGTAGGGGAGACAAAATAATGCCAGTAATAGTGATTTTTTCATCATTCAAATATCATTTTTTTAAACAAGACCGCTAAGATACTACATGCCTGTTATTTACGGCCATTTTTAAAGGGGGATTGTTAGGGGTATTTTCTGTCGTTAAACCAGGTAATATGATCTCTTTTGTCATTGGGGTCCTACCTTATATTGCTTTTTTGCAAAGGCTGCTATAAAAGCTTTTGCGACATAAAGCATGACATTTATAATATATATCAGTTATGTGCTTCCGGTAATAAAAGAATTAGCCTCCACTCTTTAGGAACATTTTAATACATTCTTCTTAAATTCGCACACTTTTACAATTATATGATTGAAAAACTGGAAGCTATTAAGGCCAAGTTTGATGACTACGCTATATCGTTGACTAACCCGGAAATAGTAAATGACAATAAGCGGTTTGCTCAAATTTCGAGAGAATACAGGAAGCTGGAGCCTATCGTAACTGAATATAAAAAATATAGAAATTGCCTTGATGCCATTGAGTTCGGGAAAGAAGTACTGGTCTCAGAAACAGATGAAGGCCTGAAGGAAATGGCAAAAGAAGAGCTGGATATAAGGGAAAAAGAAAAAGAAGAGCTGGAGGAACACATCAGGCAACTGCTTATTCCCAAAGATCCACAGGATGAAAAAGATGCCATACTCGAAATAAGAGCAGGCACAGGTGGTGACGAAGCCAGCATCTTTGCCGGAGACCTGTTGCGCATGTACCTTAAATATGCGGAAAGCAAAGGCTGGAAAACAGCTGTTATTTCCGAAACAGAGGGCACCGTAGGCGGATATAAAGAAATACAGGTACAGGTAATCGGGGAGGACGTATACGGGCTTCTGAAATTTGAAAGCGGTGTACACCGTGTACAACGTGTACCTGCTACGGAAGCCAGCGGCAGAGTGCACACTTCAGCAGCTACGGTAGCCGTGATGCCGGAAGCGGACGAAGTGGATTTTGAGCTGAAAGAAAGTGATGTAAAGATGGAAACATCCCGAAGCGGTGGTGCCGGCGGACAGAATGTAAATAAGGTAGAAACGAAAGTACAGCTTACCCATACCCCTACCGGTACCGTAGTGATATGCCAGACCGAACGTACGCAGTTAGGCAACAGGGAAAAAGCCATGACCATGCTTCGTACCAAACTGTATGAGGACGAAGTACGCAAACAGGAAGAGGCCATAGCCGCCAGGAGGAAAAGTCTTGTCAGTACGGGAGACCGGTCGGCCAAAATACGCACCTATAATTATCCGCAGGGACGTATAACCGACCACCGGATCAATATGACGATCTATGCACTCGATGATTTTATGAACGGAAATATCGGAGAGATGATCGAAGCACTGCGTTTTGCAGAAAACTCCGAAAAAATGAAAGCCGGAGAAAGTGTTTAATAAGATGTTCGATTGGAAATATTTATCAGTTTCAAGTAATAAAAACAGATTTTGTAGCTGTTTCCGTATAATAAAACAGCAATGAAAAAAATTACGACCATCATTTTGATACTCCTAACATCAGGACAGGTATTTGGACAAACGGACAAAGACGGGAACCCCGTTTTCAATTCCGTTTCGGTTAAGGAAACGACACTGGATGGTCTTTTATTCATCTCTAATTACTATACACTCAAAAACAATATTGAGAACACACTATCTTCTGTTTTCATTTCTGAAAACCCGACATTAGACCAAATAGAAAATGCAGCCGTTAACCTTCCTTCCGACTTCTTTATGTTGACAAAGGAAAGTAAGCTGGTGGCTATGGTTATGCTACAAAATGACCCCGTACGGGCATTTATGGCCATTGATATGAAAACACAAAAACAATCGGTTCTTCCCTGTAAGCTCAATGGAGATATTACGGAGAACAGGGCCAACGAGGTCATCAAAGAAAAATATGATACCAACGCAGCTATTGAAAATGGCGAACTGAAGTTTAACGGAAAGAGATTTGCTATTATATCAAACCAGGAAATAGAAAAAGCGGTTCTGTCACTGATCAAAAAAGAAAAATTAGATATAAAGGAGCCCTCAGATATTATAATCCCTTCACAGGAAGAAATGAAGTCTTATATACTTTCTGAAACAAAAGAAGGTGGGGAGCTTGACTTTTTCACAGAAATTAAAGGAAAGGAATACGACGGGATTCAGATCAAACCGGGAATATTCACTACCAGGCAAAGTATTGCACTTTACCAATGGGGGCGTGCCTGTTTTGAGATTGGTGTTAATACCGTTGAAAATGCTTATGAAATATTTACGGAACATAAAGGAAAACCGTTGAACGACAGGGATACAGAATACATTCGAATGGGATTTTATAAAGAATGGGAGAAATAACCGTTGATAATAATTAGTTTCGGGGCCGGCAATCGGCCGGTTTTTCCGGACATGTCCGACCCGAAAACAGAACCGGAGTGCGTATCTAAAAAATAAGACTTAACTTAAATCAATTTACATTTCTATGAATGAAACCAGCTTTGACTTGATCGGTATCTTCAGGCAAATCTTCAAGAAGAAGAAGTTTGTTTTGTCTGTTACCATTGCCGCTGGCGTATTAAGCTTTATCTTCTGCCTTCTGCAACAGGAGCGCTACACTTCAGAAACGGTTTTTATCGTTAAAAATCCCTTGCTGATCGACAGGAACTATGTGTTCCGTAACACATCATACGAGCACCGCGAATTCTTTGCCGTGCCGGATGATATAGATCATATACAGACCATCGGGAAAAGTGACGGCCTGATCTGGCATCTTATCGGGAAATTCGATCTTGGTAAAGTGTATAATATTAAAAATGACCAGAAGCTGTTCAAAAGAGTAAAGCGTAACTATAAGCTGAAGCATGAAGACACCAAGAATATCGAGCTCTATTACACCGACCCCGATCCCAAAAGGGCTCAGGCTATCGCAGTGGCGGCCAGGGAATATATTGAAGAAATGTTCCGTAATTACTTCCTGACCACTAATAAGGATATTACCAATGCCCTGCGCATTAAAGCCACTAACCTCAGCGATTCTATCGTTACCTTAGATGATTCCATTAAAACATTAAGAGCGGCTACCGGCAACTACAGCGCGTTGTTACCTCAAAGAGGCAACAGCATATCCAGCTACGCTGCCAGCCTGTCTCCTGAAAATGCGGCCAGCCTGGAGCGCCTGCAGGAGCTTACTGTTCTGAAAGATCAGCTGGTTAAGGATGTTGCCAATTACACCACCCTGATCAACGAATATGAGGTGATGGAGTCAGGAGATATACGCGTTTTCTACGTGGTGCAGGATGCCTATGAGCCGGGTGTATCATCTTACCCCCAAACCTTAATCATTATTGGTGCAAGTATATTGGGTGCATTGATATTCTCCTGCTTCCTTGTTTTATTTACCGGTTTTTACAAAACCGTTATGCAAACAAAATAAAGACAGGCATTGATGCCTTAATCCGGCAATTTTCCGAAAGTTGTCAGATTTTTCTAAAATCAGCACCGGCAATGTTGCCTTTTAAAAGGATACCGGCAAACCAAAGACGTAGCCATACAGGAATGAATATATATACAGCCAGACCGGGAATAATAGAGCGGATAACGCTATTGGGCGGCACTGCGCTCCTGTTGCTTTGCATATGCATATTCTCTTACACGGGGAATTTTATATTCATTGGCATACCTGTCGCTTTAGCCGGCTTAACCTGGCTGGTGCTTAACTGGAAGTCATTTTATTGGTTCTTCTTGCTTACCATACCACTGTCCTGTGAGATAACGCTGTTCGGGGAGACTTTAGCAACAACGGTTCCGGATGAGCAGATCATGTGGATCTGGGTATTGGTGACCGGCGCGCTGGTGTTGTACAATTATAAAATTATTCCCCGCTGGTTTTTATCCCATCCCTTAACCCTGATCTTATTTTTTCAGTTCTTCTGGCTGGTGGTCGCGGTCATTTTTTCACAGAATCATTTTCTTTCCCTGAAATTCTTCGCGGCGAAGATATGGTTCCTGACCAGCTACATCATTTTACCCGTTATTGTGTTCAGACAGAAAAAAGACTTCCGCAGGGCTTTTATCCTGTTTGTGGTACCCATCACATTACATGCCCTTTTTGCTTTCACCTGGCACTTTTTCCTGAATTTCGACTTCTGGGATTCCAACACCGTAGTGCGGCCCTTTTATGCCAACCATGTTGATTACTCTACGGTCCTGTCTATGATTTTCCCTTTGCTGCTCATTGCCTACCAGCTAAAAAAGGGGAAGACCTGGTCCAGGGTTATTTTGCTTTTGCTCATTATATTTTATATTCCCGCCATTTATTATGCTGCAGCACGGGCTGCTATGCTTGCCGTAGTTTTTAGCTTAGGGGTCGCATTTGCCGTGCGGAAAAAGCTTGTTAACTGGGTAATGCCCGCTTTCTTCGGCTTCGTCCTGTTAGTTCTCACCTTATTAATGACGGACAACAAGTATATTGACTACCGGCCGAACATGAAATATACGGCAACACAAAGAACGTTCAGCGACCTGATTACGGCTACATTCAGGGGCAGGGACATGTCTTCTATGGAACGCTTTTACCGCTGGATCGCTTCGATAAAGATGAGCCGGGAGCATCCGCTCACTGGCGTCGGACCTAACAATTTTTACGATCATTATAAAGGCCATACCGTACCTATGTTTAAGACATGGGTGAGCCGGAACCCCGAAAGATCGACCACGCATAACTATTTCCTGTTCATGCTTGTGGAACAGGGCTGGCCGGCCATGATACTTTATGGTATATTAATAATGACCGTATTTGCCCAGGGACAACGGATATACCATCAGACCAGCGATCCGTTCTATAAAAAGGCAACGATGGGCCTGATCATGATGTTTGCAGCCGGCTTTGTCAACAATTTCTTCTCCGAGCTGCTCGAAACACACAAAATAGGAGCCCTGTTTTACCTCAGCATCAGCCTGCTGATCGTTATGGATCACCTTACCCGAAAGGAAAAAGCCATTGAAGCAAAACCCGAAAGCTAAAAGCCTGTACGGCCCTCTTAACATCTTTGCACCGTGCGGGAAACCGGCATAATCCGTCCCTTATTATTTCAAATAAAAATGTTGCCTCACCTTAAACGCATCATCATTAGATAACCAGCCATAATACCAAAGGTCTATCGAAAACCGGACAGCATCCATGCGGCACAAATCCGCCCAGCGACTCCCGGTTGCTTTATTAAAATGAGGATTGGAGAAAAGAAGCTGGCTTTGAGGGCAGGCCAGTAAAGCCGATGCCCGCCGGAAATCTTCTTCCGGTAGCTTCCCGTTCACCCAGATCAGCCTGTTTGCCCCCCGGACTTCTGTCGCTTCAGAATAAGTAAGCACCTTTATATGATCCGGCAATTTATTGCATAAAGACAACCATTCCCCGTAATGATCATCCGGCACAACTAATGCTGAAGGCCTGAGGAACCGGATCATTCTTAAAAACAATGCAGCCCTCTTTTCGGAAGAGAAAAAACGGATAACCTCACTCTCCCTGACCTGCCGCCGTGGTCTCATTACATTTTCTACAAAAGAATAAATAAAGGGAGAATGTGTGCCATGACGCCCTTTCGCACGTAAAATATGTCTTGCGTATTTGATCAGCTTTCGCAATATACTCTTATGAAGCAGATGAATAAATTTATATTTTGAGGCTATTTAAAATTTTTACGCTGAAAATTATATAGCTCGCCTATTTTGGTACTCTGTGCAGAATACATAAAGTGAAAACACGAGCCTGCGTAAGTATGATCGTCAAAATAACTTACCCAAGTACCGTCATGCCGACCGCAGTGGAGGCATCTCCTGAGCATTGAAGCCGGGAAGTTATTTTGACACCGTTACTAAGCTGCAGGAGGATTAATAATTTTAAACAGCCCCTTTCCTCTTCTTTATCCATTTCTGGAATGTAAACGGGTAAATATGCTCCTCATCTGCGGGATGAAACTCTTCCCATTCCAGCTCCCAGTCATCCTCCCTAAATTCAGGAAAATAAACGGCTCCCGGATTGCGGATCTCTGTATGCACTCGGGTAAGGAAAAGAACATCTGCATCCGGCATGGTATGGGCATACAAAATCCCCCCCCCGATAATACTGATCTCTTCATAACCCTCTTTTTCCAGGTAAGCCCGTGCTGCAGCCCAGTCGGGAAACAATAACACGTCCTCCGGAATATCTGCCAGAGAACGGGACAATACGACATTTAATCTTCCGGGCAAAGGTCTGCCAAGCGATCGCCAGGTATTCCTGCCCATTACAATGGGTTTGCCGGTTGTGATCTTTTTAAAAAAGCGGAGATCGTCTTTCAGGGACCAGGGTAATCCGTTATCCACACCAATAACGAAATTATCAGAAACAGCAGCAACCAGATTAATTAACATAGGTGCAAAGATAACTGTTGTTTTATACTTCCCGCCGGGTGGTTTTGTACAGCGTTGTTTTAGGTCTTCCCCTTAATGAGAATGTCTGAAAGGAGCCGTTTCACGCAAAGAATACGACGAATACAAAGAGGCAAAGAATATAATAAAAAGAATATAATAATTTAACTTCAAAACAGCTACGCTGTAAACTTTGCTTTCTTTGCTCACTTTGTGTGAACTGCTCTCTTACGTATAATCACCCAGACAAAGGAACCGGGTGCTGAACCTGCATGAGCGGTATATTTTAATTTTACAATTCTATGACATTTCGTAATTTCGGAAAGTTAAATGCAATCTTTATGAAAAAAACAGCCATAATAATGGGATGTGCCGCCTCTATGATGATGCTGGCCTATTGTACGCCCAAAGCAAGTAAAGCCATCAGCTCATTGCCGGTAGAAACAAAAGAACAGATCACGGCCCAATACACAGCAAACGAGCTGGAGACCGGCAAAACTATTTTTCTGGCCAATTGTGCAAAATGCCACAAGCTGAAGCAACCCGAAACCCGCACGCCAGGCCAATGGAATAAAATATTAAAAAGGATGATACCCAAGTCCAAACTAAACGACAGTGAAGGGAAACTGGTGAGGGCCTATGTTATAGCAAACTCCAAAGAGCCATAGATAGCCTGATCTCAATACGATCTTATACAGAAACACATCCCTGCCCCTTTCGCAATCAGGGATGTGTTTTGTTTATTGAGTTTTGACGACAATAGCCTGCTCTCAGGCAAATGAGCACATATAAGATTAGTAATGATACGGCTGGTTTTAAGCCTTTCCCAGCTGGCGCAAAGGCTATGGTATTAACCCGAAAAAAGCTATTGTAGCTCTTGAATATAAAGGAGGTTATGAGTATTAGTTTATGCAGTTTTGTGAGTTAAAAAAATAACTTGTATGTACCTGACAGGACTTGCCGTGAAAAATTCATCAAGCATTACAAAAGGTAAAGTAAAAACGATCGACTATTTGACACCGTTACTTAGACATAGTTTCATGCTATGGTTCAGTCTGCATTTATTGGGGATATAAAACATACCGGATTTTGCGCATACACCTTGTGGCCGAAATATGCCTACTTTTTATAACGAGCTATTTTTTCCATTTTTAACAACTTACCATCTTCAGCAGTGATTTTTAGTAGATAAATGCCATTGGGCAGGGCATTAAGGGAAATAATATTGGTATTATTTGTTTGGGCAGCTATTCTTCCATCTATATTTACAACAGACACATTAACCTGATAGGGTGCCCGGATATGCACTATATCGTACGTTGGGTTGGGGTAAACTGTGATCTCGTCAGCGTTTTTGTCGATATTGATACCCACATTATTTACCAGATAAGCAGCAGACGTGTCTATGCACCCCTCGGTATTGGATACTATTACCTGGTAAGATCCGTTTTTTGTGACCTTGTATTTGTCCTTGGTAGCACCTGGAATAATATTGCCGTCTGATAACCATTGATAGCTGGAATAGGTCCCGCCTGTTGCACCCAACTCAAAACCATTCACGGTAATGAGGACGGAAATGTTTGAAATAGTTACTTTGTAAGTTTCTGAACGAGACTGGCACATACTTGTTTTGTAGATTACCTTGTAGAGGCCATCATGATCAATAAGAATGGATCTTGTTGTATCACCCGTATTCCATGTATAGTCATATCCCTTTTTTCTGCTCTGGATATTGATATACATTTCCTCTCCGTGAGAGCATACTATTGTATCTGTTTGAAAAATAATAGAATCAGCGCCGGAAGAAGGTATAACCACCTCACCGTTGAATGGCTGCCATGCTAAAGAACTGCCGGCCGCTAGTGCTATCGCTCTGTTGTTATATTCACAGGCCGTGCCCGGAAGGTTGGGTTTATGTATCCGGCTCAGGTAAAAGGCAGAGCCCAGGGATGGAAGCCCACCGGCGACATATATTGTGTCGTTGTACAACTTAAGATGCCCGGCAACAATGCCTGTTTCTGCAATGTAGGTTATGGATTGCGCGATTCGGCTGGAATCATGGACACTGACATCGTATTGGTAAATGCCGGCATAGGAAATTCCACCGTTGGTTTGCTGATAGGATAACTGGGCGTATAATTTAGAATTGTCGGGCGAGAAGCAAATGCTCCCCCCGGCACGTTGCTGTCCGGCACTGTCTAACCGCAGCATGATCGTATTTGAAATTTGCCCGGTGGATGCATTGAAGTCCGAGATACACAATCTGTTTAACGAGCTATAGGATCCGGTCCTATTGGTGATTACTGCTATTTTTTCTCTATCCGGTGAGATAACCATTTGTGCTGGTTTTACAGCTAAAGGCAAAGGCGAAATAACCGGTTTCGGATCAATCCCCTGAGGGGTAATGTGATATGCTTTTACGCTACTTTTCCCCTCATGGTACACCACCAACCATACTTCATCACAGCGGTTGCCTTGTATCGCTATCACCACAGGCGACAGGCTATCTCCGTCAAGCAATACATTTTGATAGGCCGGATCTACATCTCCTCTGCCGTTATCTCTCGCCATATCAACAACAGTATAGAAGAGACCACTCGGGCCGGGTTGCTTCCGCATGTCGAGGCTGTCCGGTGTATTCAATGAAAATACATAATACCTCCCAGGCTGATTGACGATAGGTACGATAGCTGTTCCCCAGCTGGTATCACTGAGAATTCCATTAAGCATCGGCTGCCCTGAGGCCTTGAAAAATTGTTTGCCGTTCGTGTAAAACAAGAGCCTGCCCGTTACCGGATCTGCTACGGAGCTGGTACTGTTGATTTGTGCATTCCGGAACCAGGGTGCGCTTGATAGGAAAGGTATAGGAGCCCCTGAGTTAAAATTAAGTCCGGCATAATCACCGAAACACCAGACACTGTTCGCCTTGAGAAACCGGGATTGTTGATTATAATACTCCGGCTGCCCATACAAGCCCGGAAGAGAGCTGGCAGAGAACAATATGATGAGAAGTGAAAATTTTAGTTTCATTTGGAAGGACTTTTTTTGCTGATAATTAAATGCAGTCTGCCTGACGGTTTAAGCAAATTTCCCGGCTGTCTGCCTATACAAAGGTGTCGCCTTTTGCCTGTAAAAAAAAGAGTAAAAACACTCATTCGCGAAACCGTCGCTTTTTTAAAAAGAACTACTTTTGACTCCTATATCCTGCCCCGCATTTAAATGATCCTGTATGAAAGAAACCTACTCCTGCTGGTGCTGTTTTTTCTGGATATTGTTTTTTGCTGTTGTTCCGGCAACAAGCGCTCAGGAGAAACCCCAGGCATGGGCAACCAGTGATACCGATAGCGTAACCGGGTTGATTAAAGAAGCAATGGCACTACGGGCGGCCGCAGATCCCGGTCAGGCAATGCATTCGGCCCATAAGGCGCTACAGCTGGCCATTCCCCAGGAAGACAATGGCAGTATGGCAGAAGCAATGATAGTCATAGCGCTCTGTTATAAGGATATGGGCGACTACCTTAAAAGTAAGCAACTTCTATACCTTGCCTGGCCTCATTGTGTAAAAGCTGCATCTTCCTCAAAGCATATAATGGCTTACCTGTATAGTCAACTCGGCAGCATATACGGTCTTCTCGGAGATAACGATTCCAGCATATACTTTTTACATGAAGCATTGGGAAGTCTTCAGCATAACCGGGTTCAGGATAGTTTTTTTAAACTGGAACTACTTTGTAATATCGGTACCTCCTGGTTGCAGAACGGGGAGTTGGATAAGGCTTTGTATTACCACAGAAAGGCGGAAGTATTGGCTAAAAAATTACGGGACACCCTGACTCTGGCCATTGTTTATTCTAATATAGGTACTGTATACCGAAATCAGCAAGACAGTGTTCGCGCTATGCACTATTTGGAGGCCTCATTGAAACTATACCAGTTGAAAAGGACGAAAAAAGTATATCCGGTACAGTTTTTATACTACTCCATGGGTACAATACAGCCGACTCTGGCACAAGCGATACCTTATTACAATAAAGCTTTGGCAATGGACAGTCACAGCGTGAATGCCGCCGCAGTGTATGAGTTGATCGGGAAGGCTTACTTTGATGCCGGTGACTATGCGAAGGCAGAAGGTTACTACAAAAAATCGGAAGAATTGAGTGAGCGTAAAAGACTGGAAGGCCATCTTCTGCATATATACCCTATGTTGGCTGCCATATATGAAAAATTGAAACGGTATCCCCAGGCTTATCAATACCAGTCACAGTTCGTTGCATTAAACGACAGTCTTCGTACACTGGAAAAAAACAAAATGATCAATCAGCTGGATGTGAAATATAAGGTAGCTGAAAAAGACAGAACATTGGCTGAAAATAAAGCCAGGCTCTATCGGCAACAGCAATGGTTGATTGCTTTTACCGGGGGCATATTGCTTTTAGCAAGTGTATTGCTCGGTATATACCGGGGGCATCACTATAAACAAAAAGAACAGAAAGTGCGCATGCAAAATATGGAACAGCAGGAAAAGATCGGCAAATTGCAGGCAAAAATGCAGGGCGAAGAAGAAGAACGAAGCCGTATAGCGCGGGAATTACACGATGGTATCAATGTCCTGCTTTCTGCGACCAAGATGAACTACGCCTCTCTGGGTAAGGAGTACAAAGGCTTGCCGGAAGCTCCCAGCTACGGTGTCGTAATGGGGCTTTTGAATGAAATGGGGTTGGAGTTACGCACGATAACCTACAAACTCGTTCCGGAATTGTTGATACAGCAGAGCCTTCCTGATGCGGTGGAAACCTTTTGTGATCTGATCAGAAAAAGTAAAGAACTGTATATTGAGTTTCAATCCTGGGGGTCGTTCAGTTCCCTACCGGCAGAATATTGTTTTGCCGTTTATCGGGTAGTTCAGGAACTGGTACATAATATCATAAAGCACGCGAATGCAACCAGTGTGCTTATCCAACTGAGACACCAGGACGGGATATTATCTCTTACTGTTGATGATAACGGAGATGGCTTTAATGAAAAAGATACCGGTATCGGCCTGGGCTTGCAGAGTATCCGAAGCCGTGTAGAAAGCCTGGGCGGACAGGTGATCATCAGCTCCACGGCAGCAGAGGGAACCAGTGTAGAGGTAGAACTGCAGACTATCCGGCCGGTTGTTTGATAATCGTATAGGTGTACTTAAAATTATGCGTAATATGAAAATAGTTATTCTGGATGATCATCCGCTTTTAATAAAAGGATTGCAAGCCATGTTAAGTCATTACACTGATATAAACATTGTCGGTACTTATCTCAGCGGCAGGACCTTGCTCGAAGGATTAAAGGAGCAGCCGGCAGATGTTTTACTGCTGGATATACAAATGCAGGATCAGATGGGAGATGAAGTAGCTGCCATACTGCAAAGATTATACCCCGAAATGATGATACTGGTATTGACCAATCTGGAGCATCAATATTATATCAGGACAATGATACAACATGGCGTACGGGGCTACGTACTCAAGAGCAGCGACGAAAGTATCTTATTGGAGGGTATCAGAACAGTAGCTCGGGGAGATATTTATTTCGATCCCAGCATCAGGAAGGAGGCTCTGAAAGAACAAAAAAACAGCAAAGACCAATTTCCCTCATTAACCAGGAGGGAAAAAGAAATTTTGCATCTATTGACCTTAGATTATAGCAGTAAGGATATTGCAGAAAAGCTGTTTCTCAGTCCCCGTACGATAGAAAACCACCGGATGCATCTGCTGCAGAAGATGGATGTTAAGAATTCTGCCAGTTTGATCAAAAAAGCAATAGAACTCGGGCTTATCAATATGAAACCCTGATTGTTTATAATGCACAAATGAGTGTTTTTACTCTTTTCCCTGGTTTCGGAATGAGCCATTTTTGTGATGAGATAGAAATTATTCATTTTTTAACTTCAGAATATGTGCAAAAAAGTAATTACCTTTTTAGTATGCGTATGTATGTTAGGCGTTGTACGGGCGCAGTACCAGCCGGTGACACTTACGGGGTTCACGGATGATGTAATTGCCAATGGAATAGGTGATGCATCCGCTTCTACTACGAATTCTATAGGAAAAGCCGATAGCAATTGGGCGCTTGTGGCAGCCGATTTTAAAGCTACTTCAACAAGCAGCGCACCAGTAAGGGCATTGCCAGCCAATGGATTGATAAACTCTTCCTGGGCAACCATTCCGTTTTCTTTCCAGTTGGCAGATTACTCTTCTCTTAATTCTCTGCGGCTTACAGAGACTAACCCTGCGGGTACGTTGACATTTGTAACGCCCCGTTCGGCATCAGGGTTGGTGATATGTATGTTGGGGAGTCATCCCGATCCGCCGCTGGGGTCTCAGGGACGCCCTGTGATGGACGTAGAGATTAATTTTACAGACGGGTCGGTACAGACAATCGGAAATATTGCCCTTCATTCCTGGTTTGTTACTATAAATAATTCTTTTGCCCTGGCAGGCATCGGTCGTGTAAGTAGGGGAAGTGTATACAATCCGCTTAATGAATTATCCGGTACTGCAAGCGTGCCATGCCTCCCCCAGGTTGCGGTTACGATAAGCCCTGATAACTATAATAAAACTATTAAAAGCATAACTGTGAAGCGTCCGGCTGTTATAGACGAAGGCGTTGGCGCCGGGGCAGTAGTACATGTGCTTGCTGTATCCGCTAAAGCAGTGTGTGCGGCTCCGGTCAGCCAACCTACAAATTTGACTTTTACAGCCGCACTGAACAGCCTGAACGGCACTTTTACAGCTGCTGCCGGTAACCCTACAAATTATCTGGTGGTGAGATATCCCGCGGGTGCAACCGTTACTCCTCCCGACAATTACCTCAGCTACAGCAGCGGTCAGGCATTGGGTGCAGGCACGGTGGTAGCAGCGCTTACCGCGCCGGCCACTAATTTCAGTAGTTCCGGTCTTAACGCCGGCACCTCTTACGATTTTTATGTGTATGCATATAATTCCGGGACGGCTTGCGGCGGACCTACTTACGCTTTGATTTCCCCGCTTAAAGGTACAGGCACTACGCAGGCCTGCACAGGAGATTCGGGCATAATACCGGTGGGTCCAGGTAGCAAATATGCAACACTTACCGATGCCCTGACGGTCATTAATTCGCAAGGGGTTGGCATTACCGGCCCCGCCGTGTTAGAGTTGAGTCCTGCCTATACAGGCGCTGGCGAGGTTTTTCCTATAATAATCAAAAATAATGGATGTTATACCGATGCTCGTCAATTAACTATACGTCCCGCGAAAGGAGCAAATGGCTTAAAGATAATAGGGGATAATCCCGGCCCTACTTTGGCGATGATCGGCGTTAATAATGTGGTAATCGATGGAACACCAGGGGGAAGTAGTCAATCCAGTATGATGTCTGTAACACCTACAGGTAGTTATAACCCGACAAACCTGAACATTGTCAATACCAATGATAAAGGGGTAGCTGTTATGATAGATACCAATTCGGTCGACAACACCATAAAGTTTTGCGATTTGCAGGGTCAGAATAAGAATGCCGGAGAGCTGACTCAGGCCATCGCCGGTGTTGTGTACATCGGAAACGGTGGCTCAAAAGCAAGCGTTGGAAATGATCATATAACGATTGATCACTGCAATATACATGCAACGTCTAAAATGTCGCTTCCGGCAAGAGGAATATATGTGCGGGGATTTGCCAATACACTGCGGAAGATTGATCTGCGGTTTAATGACAGCGGAATGCTTAGCAATAATAACATTTATGATTTTTTTGCAGATTCGGCGAATTCATCAGGTGTTGAACTGATGCAGGGAGTTAATGCCTGGACGATATCCGGGAACAGTTTTTTTCAAACCCAGCAGCGAACTTACAAATTTGCCGGTAAGCATAGAGCCATATGGATAGCCACCGGCGAGGTTACTCCCGGCGTATCCAATTCCAGCGTGGGTAATGGGTTCGTTATTTCGGGAAACTATATTGGCGGAAGTGCGCCGGAGTGTTCGGGGCCGCCTTATACAATAGACGTTTTGACGGGCCTTCCAGCTACCGTTCTGGAGGGAATACGACTAGATGTAGCCGATGCATCCACTAACCCAATTTCGTCCGGCGGCTTTTTTACTGAACCATCTTCTTTACAGGGCAATGTGATTCAAAACATCTCATTTATTTCTGGTTTCACTGGTGATAACAAGTATGTTGGGGATGTTTTTTATGGTATTGTTTGCCAAAACAGTGGCCGTGTTGATATCGGTAATATAGCAGGCAATACTATAGGATCCGTTACCCGGAATGAATCAATCGTAATTTGGGGTGGCCCTTACGTAGGGGCTACCGCTATTTCCTTGAATAATATGCTGGCTACCAGAGTATCCTTCCCGCCGGCGCCTGCTTTCCTGGTTCGGAATAATAAGATAGGAGGTATGAAGATGGTGACGCCAGGTACAGTAAGCGCTATATATGTAGGTATGCCGGTGGGTGTACTTTTAAACTCCGGGGCTGCAAACCAGACAATAACTATAGACAGCAATATTATAGGTAGTTTAACGATGCCCAACAGCATCATTGCTGCAGAAAGCAGTATCTCACCAAGTGTAGTTGGGGGAATTATAATAGGGCCGGGCGTAACACTGGGTGGTTTGAATATTAACCGGAACAAAATATCGAATATGACCAACAACTCCACTGCATCATCAGACGCCCGCCTCTTTGGAATAGCTATAGGGTACGATAAGCCTTCAACTTCCATATCGCTTAATTCCGTCTCGGGAAATATAATACGTAACCTTTTCTCTGCTTCAAAAAAAGGGTCAGATAGTACCGGTGTTCCCGGCACACAATATGTTCTTACGGGCATCTATTCCAATACATCAAAAGCAGTGGCGTCCAATATCAGCAGTAACATTATAGACTCTTTAGTGGCCGGCGGAACCGGCTCCGTTAAGGTTGCTGGCTTATTCTTTAGCGGTGCAGCTACAGTGAAACATACGATAAGTAAGAACTTTATCCATAGTCTGAATGTGAGCGCAGACGATACGGCAACTGCTATTACGGGAATTCATTATGACGCCGGAAGTGCCGATATAACTAATAATATGATACGCATGGGTGTTAAGCCGGACGGATCGGCTATAACGGTTCCTGTGACCATAAACGGTATTCTCAGTGCATCAGCTGCGGCAAATAATTTTTATTTTAACAGCGTATATATAGGAGGCACCGAAGTGAGTGCTTTAGGTGGCCGGAATACCTATGCTTTTACCAGAACTGCTTCTTCGGGAGTCTATGATATCAGGAACAATATACTCGTGAATAACCGTAGCAATGCGTCCTCTTCGGCAGGAAAGCACTATGCAATTAACTTTGCCGCCGGTAATTCAGGAGTGTCGCTCAATTATAACCTTTACTTTACAAAAGGCACCGGAGGTGTTTTTGCCCATGACGGTACCGGTGATGTGGAGGGTTATAAGGCAGGTTGGCTGAATAGCGATATCAACAGCAGGACACTGGATCCGCAGTTCATAAAGCCGGATGGTGATCTCGCCTCTGTAGATTTGCATATCAGCACATCCGTAGCTACGCCGGTAGAGGGAGCTGGGATTCTTATACCGGAAATCACGGAAGACTATGATGGCGATAGCAGGAGTAAATTGTCTCCCACCGACATAGGTGCAGATGCCGGTAATTTTCTTATGCCGGCGATTGCAGTCAAAGGGAATACAGTAATCTGTAGGGGAGACACCCTCACACTTACCGGATCTTCGGGGCTCCCGAACACGACTTACACATGGAGCGGACCTAATAGTTTTTCTGCAACAGGGATTACGATGACGATAACTAACATTACGGCAGCTCATGCAGGAACTTATACACTTACCGCATCTTCGGGAGCTGCAAGCTACACCGCTACTGTTACGGTTACCGTCGGAATACCGCCGGGGATATCTTCGATTAATAATAGCGGCACAGTTTGTAAGGGAAAAGAATTTAATCTAATTGCTACCGCTACGGGAACCGGTATCCTGGAGTATAAATGGTCCGGCCCTAACGGCTTTTCCTCTTTGCAGCAGAATCCGTCAAGGAATAACGTAGCACCGGGAGATGGAGGTAGATACAAAGTCTCTGTGACCGCTGGTGTGTGCACGATTTCTGATAGTACTGTGGTAGTAATTAATCAAACTCCGTCTATAAAATCACTCTCATCCAACGGGCCGCTGTGCGACGGAGATCAGTTAAATTTATTTGTTACGGCAAATGGCGCTCAAACGCTAACCTACCAGTGGAAAGGTCCCGGCAATTATTCTTCCGTTCTGCAAAATCCAGTGGAAGCAAACCGGACCACTGCTGATTCCGGTATATATACGATTACTGTTACCGATGGTTTGTGTTCTTTCTCCGATAGTATACTGGTAGCAGTGCTGACACGGCCGTCAATAATGTCCATAGAAAATAACGGCCCCCTCTGTCCGGGTGACAGTCTTTCTCTTTCCGCGGAGGCCGCGAAGGGAAATGGTCAGCTCCTGTATGAATGGAGTGGCCCAGGTGGTTTTTCGTTCCTGGGTAAAAATGCTTTCAGGCCGGAAGTAACTATCGTTGATTCCGGCTTATATTCATTAAAGGTGTCGGATGATTACTGCCTGTCGACAGATACAACACGGGTTGTTATTTATCCCCTTGTCAAGCCGGTAGTTACCTATGCTGATTATACCTTGCATACGGGCGTGTATGCTACCTATCAATGGATTAAAGATGGAGAGGGCATTCCGGGGGCGACGGCCGATAGTTATACTG
>JBEBVI010000037.1:0-18258 GCA_040392805.1 Taibaiella helva | reverse complement strand
TAAAAATGGTTGTTTTGACTTAGTCAATCTGTCAACTTATTTCAGGACAAGACATGATTTTTCGGCTTCCTTTTCTTTACTTTTGACTTTTGACTTTAACGAATGAATCAAAATATTACAGACAGCTACCGGCAGTTACTGGAGCAGCATACACAGACGCTTGCCCGCCTCAATAGGAAACACAATATTATAACTGCACTAAGATTGCTGGCAGCAGGTATAGCCATCGTTATTGCCTATCAATATATAAATGATCCGCTTGTCTATAAACTCTATATTATCATTGCCTGCGCTTTATTATTTTTCTTTTTGCTCAACAGAAGCCAGAAGATATCCCGGGACAAGCAACTTTATAAAAATCTGATCCGTATCAATAACGAAGAAATTGCCTACCTGCAGGAAGAAGGCATCCCGTTTGAATCAGGCAGGGAATTCGTGGATAACACACATGTGTACACGGCTGATCTCGATATTTTCGGAGAACGCTCCTTGTTTCATCATCTCAACAGAACGGCAACATACATAGGTAAGTTAAAGCTATCCGTCCTTTTTTCTGCTCATTTATCTAAGCAGCAGATATTGGACAACCAGCAGTCTGTAAAAGAGCTCTGCCAGAATATCCGCATACGACAACGGGTGCTCGCCCTTGCGCGAATCACAGAAGATAGCAAAGAGACTTACCAGAAGATAACAGAGTGGACAAAAAAAGAGGGACAAAAGGTAAACCTGTTAATAAAAATACTCTCCTTTCTGCTACCTGCCGCCCTGGCTGTTTGCCTGGTTGTTTATTTCTTTACACGGCAGGAGCTGTACTGGGACACAGCATTACGATTGATGCCGGTTAATCTTTTCGTTATGTTTACACAGTTGAAAAATATCCGGAAAGCCATGTTTGGTGCAGACCAGGCCAATGAAATACTCAATCAATACGCAGCTATCTTACAGGTCATAGAGCAGGCAAAGCTGGAAAGCCCGGGGCTTAAAACATTGCAGGCAAAGCTCCAGTCACAAGGGGGACATGCCAGCGAGCATATCAAAAAGCTCTCTAAAATTTCTAATGATATGTCCTCCATACAAAACCCTTTCGGCGCCGTTATATTAAATGCATTATTTCTTTACCATATCCACACCTGGCACAGACTGATCCGCTGGAAAAAGAAGTATGCGGAAGATATTATACAATGGACAGAGGTCATAGGGGAATGGGAAACTTTAAGCAGCCTGGCAAACCTGGCTTATAATAACCCGCAGTTCGCTTACCCGATATTAAACGAAGAAGGAAAAATAAGCTTTGAACAATTAGGACATCCCATGATACCGGAAAGGAAAAGAGTATGTAATTCCGTATCCTTCAACGATCATTCCTTTATCATTCTTACCGGTTCTAATATGGCAGGCAAAAGCACCTTCTTAAGGTCGTTGGGCATCAATATGGTGCTGGCTTCTGTCGGTTCCGTAGTATGTGCGACCAGAGCAGAGATACAGCCCATGCCCCTACTGGTATCCATGCGGCAGTCAGACTCCCTGGCAGACAACGAGTCTTATTTTTTTGCCGAAGTTAAAAAGCTTAAATATATCATTGATCAGATAAAGGCAGGCGGATGTTTTGTACTACTCGACGAAATACTCAGAGGTACTAATTCCGATGACAAACGCAGCGGAACGATAGCCATTATCAGGAAAATGATTGAATATAAAACAACCGGTGTGATATTTGATTATAAATTAAGGAATGGTATATGCAAGAATAAAAGCGCCACTTTCTTAATGAAGAAAATGGGTGTTATATAACAGAGAATAAATAAATGGAACGGGAATAGCATGAAACAAAAGCAAAAGTCCGGGCTTCTACATGTACAGAACAGGCGGGATAAACCTCACTGAATTATTGTTTACCTTTGCTTATTCACTTTCTGAAAAATGGAACATAAAAGGGATATCGAGTCACTAGAGGATATTAAATTGATGGTGGACACCTTTTATAACCAGGTACAAAAAGATGAGCTTATCGGCGGCATTTTTACCGGTGTGATAAAAGACTGGCCTAAACACCTGGATACCATGTACCGGTTCTGGCAGACTATATTGTTAGGCGAGCATACTTATTCCGGCAGGCCCTTTATGCCACATGCACATCTGCCTGTAGAATGGGCTCATTTTGAACGGTGGCTGCTGTTATTTCACCAAACCGTTGACGGGTATTTTGAAGGAGCAATCGCCAGCGAGGCCAAACGCAGAGCCAATTTAATGGCAGAGATCTTTCATCATAAGATCAGCTATTTCAGGGGTAACAGTTCGCGCATACCTTTGGCTTAATAAGACAGTTACGGCTATTCGTCTTCACTCTGCATCATCAGGTAAGCCTTTATAAAATCATCTATTTCCCCGTCCATTACCGGGCCTACATTACCTACCTCATAATCCGTTCTGTGATCTTTGATCATTTTGTAGGGATGAAATACATAAGAACGTATCTGGGAGCCCCACTCTATTTTTTTCTTTGAGGCATTGGTGGCATTTTTTATTTCCTGGCGTTTTCTTAGCTCTTCTTCATACAAACGGCTGCGCAGCATCTGCATGGCTCTTTCCCTATTGCCCAGCTGGCTGCGTTCTGTCTGACAAATCACTACAATACCAGTAGGTATGTGGGTGAGCATCACCTTAGTTTCTACTTTATTTACATTCTGCCCGCCGGCGCCCCCGCTTCGCGAGGTTTCCATCTTCACATCACTATCCCTGATCTCAATATTAATGGTATCGTCAATAAGTGGGTATACATATACAGAGGCGAAAGAGGTATGCCTCCGCGCATTACTGTCGAAGGGCGAAATACGTACCAGCCGGTGCACACCGCTTTCCGCTTTCAGTAAGCCATACGCAAAGCTGCCATCAAACTGGAAAGTACAGGTTTTGATCCCGGCGCCATCGCCATCCTGCCAGTCTATCTCCGTCACCGTCCATCCCTGCTTCTGGCCATACATCCGGTACATCCTTGCCAGCATCTCTGCCCAATCCTGGCTTTCTGTTCCACCGGCACCGGAGTTAATCACCATTACTGCCGGCATTTCGTCTTCCGGTTGATTTAAGGTAGATTTAAATTCAGCCTCGTCAAATTCTTTAACGGCGCTGTCATAAGCCTCTCTTACTTCTTCTTCCGTAGCTTCACCCTCTTTCCAGAAATCAAATAAGGTAGCAAAATCCTCTATCTTCGTTTTAGCACGATCATAGATATCCAGCCAAGACTTATTGGCGTTCTGCTCTTTCAATATAGTTGTAGCCCTGGCATTATCATCCCAGAAACCGGGCGCTAATGTCAGTTGTTTATCATTTTCATATTTCGCCCTCCTGTCGTCTATTTTCAGATAGCGGTTCAAATGGGCTAACCGCTCTTTCAGCTCTTTCAGTTGTTCAATAGTCATAATTAGGGCAAAGATAAGCGGAATGAAGAAAATTTATGATGTTGAAAAGTTTTCCATAAAAGCCGGAGCGCGTCATAATTGCTTACTTATCGCGCGGTGTCTGCAAAAGCTCCGTATCCATCGGTGGTGTTGTATCTTGTAAGAATTCCGCCAGGGACTTCGGTCTCAACTCTTCCTCCCAGCTAAAGCGGCTTAACCTTAGCTGATCCGGTACCACATCTGCCATAGGTGTCGTCTTCTGCTCCACATCAACCCGGTAATATATCTTGCTGATCGCCTCCTGGTCAAACCATACCTCGATCTTTTCACTTTTTGCTTCGCTGGCACCCACATAAGCACCGTCATCGTCTTTAATAAAATAAATACTGGATGCTTCAGGCCGTGCAATTAATGAATCCATCTGGTTATTCCGCAGATAACCACGTATAGTACCTCCCTGTATCTGATCGAACATACCTGCCTGCTCCGGTCCGGAACGGGTGATCATGATCGCATTCCGGGGAACAAATACTTCTTTCAATTTACTGCTATCCAGTTTAAGATATATCCGGTCTCCTTTCAGCTGGCTCTTTTGGGGCCAAAGCAAAGGTTGCCTATACATACGTATGGTAGAATCGGACTGTGCATACCAAATACTGTCGCATTTACCCTGGAGCGAATCCGAGTAGATCAATACATTATGATAACCGATAAAATACATGGAAGCGGCCGTGTCGCTACTCGGGCCGGGTGTGTTATTATAATATTGCGAACGCTCCCTCAGTTCCAGCCTGTGTTCCGAATCTTCCCTATACATGGTATCTGCCTGTAACAGAGTTGCCTTCTCCCGGAGTACTGTATCTTTCCCCGGAACTACGATGGAATCTGTCTCTGCTTTTTTCCTGTCATGCAATACAGGCAATGCTGCTGTGTCCCTTCCATATTCATCCTTTACCGGTATACTTTCCAGGGTAGCCTTCAGGCTATCACTTTTTTCAGCTAACGTATCTGTATCAAGCCAATTATTATTATTTCCGGGACTATCCACGTTCTCATTTACAAGAGAAACAGAATCATTAGTGACTATCGTATCTGCAGTCAGGGTATCGCCTTCCTTCTCCATAGCTGAGTAGATTTCCTGTACGGTCTTTTGCAGGCTATCCTGTGCAGATAGTTCCGTTAGTGTATCATAAACCTTAGCGGTATAAAACGTATCTGCTTTAATATAAAGGCTGTCTTCGCCATCTACTTTTTTCATCAATGGCTTAATGTAAGCCAGCATGGCACCCGATTGTTCATTGTATTGTACATAGCCGCAATACAATGTTGTCTTCATGGCCGTATCCATAGCGATGACAGCACCTCTTGCAAAACCAAAGCCGGTATTGCGGTCATAATCAAGAGTATCCCCTTCTATATACTGATCTTCATTAAACATGGAAGACCGGCCGGTGAAGTGCGCTTTCCTGTTCCGGGCATCGTAAGTGCCACTGCTCGTATAAAGCACGGATTTATCATTGCTGATGATGGAATAGCTTAAAAAACGCGTTATTTCTGTTTCCGTATTATAGGTCAGATCAGACGAGACCACCTTATATTCCGGATCGGTAATTTCCACATCTCCTCTGAAACGGGCATCCTTAGTTTTTAGATTGTATTGACCATAGTTACTTTCCAGCGTGGTTGTACCTGTTTCCAGAAATCCCCTTTGCGAATACCTTCCTATCTTAGTATTCATATCATAATCCAGCACCCTTGAGTATAGCGTATTCGTTTTCCCGTCATAAAGCTTTACATCAGCCAAAGGGTTGTCAGACCGCATATATACTTTCTTATTATCTCCGGTATACCGCATATAATCTGCATACGCTTCGGTACCATCAGCCTGCAGCACAGCTACGTCTCCAAATGCTTCCACACTATTGCTTTGCGTATAGAAAAAAGCGCTGTCGCAATATAGCGTATCCGAACCATGAAGCAGCTTTACATGACCCAGCAGCTTATGTACAACAGTATTACCGGTTTGCAGGTACTCTCCAGCCTCATTATCCAGTATGATAATCCGGCTGCCACCTCCTTTAGCGGTATCTGCAGGTTGTTTCTGCTGGGCAAACGTACCGGCACAGATAAAGAGCATACTCCATAAAAGTATGCTCCTCACCGCTATCATATTTATTTCAGAAATATGTCGTTTCATATTTACCTGCAGTAACCGGGTTGTCACTTTTTATATTACCCTATGGCATTGTTCAGATCGGCAATAAGATCGTCTGCATCCTCAATGCCCACGCTCAGGCGGATCAGGGAATCGGAAAGGCCGTTTTTAATCCTTTCTTCGCGAGGTATAGAGCCATGCGTCATAGAAGCAGGATGCCCGATCAGCGACTCTACGCCGCCCAGCGACTCAGCCAGGGAAAAAAGCTTTGTATTGCTCAGCACTCTTGTCGCCGCTTCAATGCTGTCTTCCTTCAGCACAAAAGAGATCATTCCTCCAAAGCCGCGCATTTGTTTACGTGCTATATCATGGTTAGGATGATCTTCAAAGCCGGCCCAGTATACCTTAGCAACCTTGGGATGTCCCTTTAAGAAGTGAGCGATCTTCGCCCCATTCTCACAGTGCCGGTCCATACGTACATGCAGGGTTTTAATACCTCTTAATACCAGCCAGCAATCGTGCGGGCCGGGCACAGCTCCGCAGCTATTCTGAATAAATTTTAATTTTTCATGCAGCTCATCGTCATTTACAATAACGCAGCCATGCACCACATCGCTATGTCCGCCTAAATATTTTGTAGCTGAATGCACAACGATATCTGCGCCCCAGTCAATCGGGTTTTGCAGGTAAGGGGAAGCAAATGTATTATCTACAACCGTTTTTACGTTATGACGTTTGGCGATATTACTTACAGCTTCAATATCAATGACATTAAGAAGCGGGTTGGTTGGCGTTTCCACCCAGATCATTTTCGTCTGCTCATTAATATGTGCTTCCACATCCGCAGCATTTTGCATGGGTATAAAGTGAAATTTTATGCCGTAGGGTGCAAACACTTTTGTAAAAATGCGGTAAGTGCCGCCATAGAGGTCATTGGATACGACCACTTCGTCGCCCGGCTGCAGCAACCGGATCACAGCATCCGTTGCCGCCATCCCACTGCCAAAGCATAAGCCATAGCGCCCGTTTTCAATGGCTGCAAGCGCATTCTGAAGCGCGGTACGGGTAGGGTTTTGCGTACGTGCATACTCATATCCTTTGTGCACACCGGGAGTATCCTGCACATAAGTAGAAGTTTGATAGATCGGTGTCATAATTGCACCGGTCGAAGGGTCGGGCTCTACCCCGGCATGTATCAGTAATGTCCCTTTTTTATATTGTTTATCCGCCATAACAGGTATTATTTTTTGAAGACGGGCAAAGTTAATCATTAACGTCTCCATTTGAAACAGGATTTTGAAGTTTAAAGAATAATACGCTGCATATTTGGTGACATTTTATTTTTTTTCTACTTTTGCGCGCATTCAGCGGGTCCGGTAGCTCAGCTGGATAGAGCATCAGCCTTCTAAGCTGAGGGTCATTGGTTCGAATCCAATCCGGATCACAACAGGGGAAAGCCCGTGTAGCAACACTTTCCCCTGTTTTTCTCTCTCAATAAGTCGGGTAGGCTTTTCTAACAATGGCTTGGTATAATTACACACTAAAACAAACCACTCTTATAAGGCTTACGAACACTCAACCCCAACCGTTCATTAAGCCGGTCTATAAAATAAGCTGCCAGCAGCGGCGATTCGACTTCTACATTCTGATGTACGAAGAAATACAGGCCTTTCAAACCTTCTTTATGCCAGTGGTATATACGCTCCACCCATTCATCCATACGGCTGTAATCAGAAGCGTGATTAGCTCCTACAAATCTTATAAAGGCAGTGGGTTTAGTCAGGCGCATATGCAGCATATCTCTGCGGCCGGCCGTATCTACCAGCACGGCAACCTGCTGCAACCGCTCAAGTTGTTGAAAAAATGAATCGGAGGCTTCCTTATTGGCAAACCACTCTTCGTTTCGCACTTCTACAGCCAATGGTATACCAGCCGGAAAATCTTCGAGGAAGCTTTTTAAGCGGTCAAAATCTTTAGGTTTAAAATGATCATGCATCTGCAGAAAGGCCATACCGAGCTTTTCTTCAAAAAGGGCTATCGCATCGCAAAATTCAATAACCCGCTCTTTCGTATGCAGCAATCTTCCATAATGGCTGATCGTCTGTGGAATTTTAGGAAAAAACTTAAAATCAGGAGGTGTTTTCTCCCTCCATTTTTCTACCTGTTCTTTGGTCGGGGAATGGTAAAAGGTGGCATTTAGCTCTATACTGTTAAACTGAGTGGCATAATAAGCCAGTTCATCTTTGATACCACGGGGGTAAAAGCCCTTCAGATCCTGCTTATTCCATTTAGCACATCCCACACAAACCTGCAGGCCCTTTTGGGACTTCTTCTTTTTCCTAAGCAGTTCCATAGTGGCTGCCGGCGTAGCAGGCAATGTGAAGTCAACATTAGCGGGGTTCTCTACCTGTCCGAATTTCATAGGTTGTATCAATTAAAAAGCCGGGGCATAAATCTTCACTCCACTATCTACTTTTCTTTACCCGTAAGCATAGGTACAAAGCTGAAATTATCCAACACTTCCTCCACATAACCATCAGCCGTCCTTGTTATTCTCCTCATTTGTTGTACTGATCCATCCTCATGATCAACAGGTATGATCATTATTGCATTCAGCCTCATTTGTTCAACCAGTTTAGGAGGCACAAAAGGAGCAGCTGCGGTTATAATCACCTTATCAAAAGGAGCGAATGAGGGAAGCCCTTCAAATCCATCGCCGTAAAATTGCTTCAGCCGGCTGTATTTTTTAAGAAAGAAAAAATTTTTATTATGGTTAAAGAGCTGCTTTTGCCGTTCTATGGTATATACCCAGGCGCCCAGTTCCGCCAGCACACAGGCCTGGTAGGCACTTCCTGTGCCAATTTCCAGCACTTTATCATATTTTTCCACCTGCAGGAACTGCGTTTGATAAGCAACGGTATAAGGCTGTGAGATTGTCTGCCCTGCTGCAATGGGGAAAGCCCTGTCTTCGTAGGCAATACGCTCGAAAGCCGGATCGAGAAAAAAATGCCGCGGAATACGTTCCATCGCTTCCAGTACATTTTCATCTTTTATACCCTTGGCACGCAATTCTTCTATTAATCTTTTGCGCATGCCTTTATGCATAAAACTGTCTTCCCTTTCCATTCTTTGTAACATAAAGGCAAAGATAATTTACATAAATGATTTAATTTAGCAGTACAGTAAATTTCGTCGCCAAACAATATGCTTACATGAAGCAGATTATATTCTTATCATTGATCTTCATAATCCTACACACGACCGCAGCTGCATTACCGGGGAAGCTCGGTCTTTCGGGGAGCGTTTTTACCAACGGGACGGCATTGCCGGGACAGGGCTATGCCGGAATGATCAGCAAAACTGTTCATCCGGGCATCGATTTAGGCGTCCGGTATAATTATCATCCGGCTAAGCAAGACGGGTTATTTCAAACCCTTAAAATAGGTGGCTTTTACCACAGACATGCCCAGACAGGGATCCGCCTTTTTACTGAAACCGGTTACCGGATCAGGATCACCAAAGCCATATATGCTGAAGGTCTGATAGGTGCAGGTTATCTGCATATGATTCCGGACGTGGAGCAATTCAAATGGACATCTGAAGGCTATACCCGAAAAAAAGGTATAGGCAGGGCTCAACTGATGACCACTGCATCCCTGGCTGCAGGCTACACATTACCGGTTCCCAAAGATGTACAATTCTTTATCCAGTACCAGTTCTGGCTGCAGGCGCCCTTTGTAAAAAAATACGTACCTGTCCTTCCTAACTCCGCATTCCATATAGGTATACACTACCCCTTATTTAAAGGTAAACATGATCACACTCAGAAAAACGGAGAATAAATTAATTTTACTGGTACACACACAATGTAAGCAAAGTGAACAGCATATTCAGATACACCATACTCCTTCTTGCTATAAGCATGCAATTCTTTTCATGTAGCAAAAGCACAATAGACAAAACCGGATTCTGTTCCGCACCGCAGCTATCGGAACATCCGAAGGCTAAAGCCTTTCAGGACGTGTTAAACCATTATACCGGTCAGGGGCTGCCGGGTATCACATTACTGATCAAAGATCAGAACGGTGTTTGGGCGGGTGCATCCGGCTATGCAGACATCGCTCAACAGACTCCGATGCAGCCCTGCCATATCGCAAAGGTGGCCAGCATAACAAAATTATTTATGGCTGCTCTTGCCTTTAAACTTGTAGAAGAAGGCAAGCTGGACCTGGATAAAAAGGTGAATGAATACCTCAGCAGCGCACAATTGCATAAGATAGCCAATGCAGATCAGGTTACCGTTCGCCAGTTGCTGAACCACACTACAGGCATATACGACGTCATCAAGGATAATGCTTTTTACCTGGATGTATTAAACAATCCGCCGAAACACCGCAACCAGGAGGATATTTTAAAGTTTGTAAGAGGAAAAGATGCCGTTTTTCCACCGGGACAACAACCGGGTTATTCCAACACGAATACCTTATTGCTCAGCATGGTCATAGACAAGGTAAGTGAAAAGCCGCATCAGCAATTATTACGGGAGGAAATAATAGATCCCCTGCATCTTGACAATACCTATTATTACTATCACGAACCTTTACCTGCCGGACGTGTGGCGCAGGGTTATTATGATTTATACAACAACGGCCGGCTGGAAAACCTGTCCGGTTACAATACCGGGAGCGGTAACGGATATACAGGTCTGTACTCGAATATTTTCGACCTGTATCATTTCATCAATGCACTATTAATTAACAAAACAATCTTATCAGCCGGATCACTGGACCAGATGCTTGATTTCAACAAAGAAGAGGAAGCGGGAAGCGACCGGCTGCTCGGCGCTGGCATGATGAAAGATTTTATCCACAGGGATAAACCGGGTGAGTATGCCTGGGGACACAGAGGCAGGGACCTGGCTTACAGCGCCGACTTATTTTATTTCCCGGAAAAACAACAGGTCATGGTATTGATGGTGAATTATGGAACAGATGGCGACAGCAGGCTGCGGCCCGTATTTTTTGAGCTTCGTACCGAGATAATAAATGTAATGATGAATTAAGAAGAGGCCCTTATATCAGGCTGTTCAGACAGGCGTAATAAAAAACAAAACAGAATCTTCGACTCTTTTATCCGCTACCGCAAGTCTTACGAAGTAGACCTGTGTTTTATCCTTGAAGTTTCAAACTTCTTTGAGCAACTGTTACTTCCTGTAAATCTCATTTTATTGTTGGCACAGGAAAGGGTTCCTGTGCCAGCTTGGGAAGAAAGATTTGTGAAGTCAGAGACTTCAAGATTTTACTCACAAGTCTGCTTCGCAAGACTTGCGAGAGCGGACAATTGCCTGCGACAGCCTGATATGCTCCCACTTTTTCCTTATCACTACACAAAAGAATAATTATCTATAATTTCGCACCTTTCATCAACAGATTCACAAAAAACACAAAATATCAAAATGGTCACAAACCGTCTCAGAGAAGAAACCAAAGAAGCGCATCAAAGTTTAGAGAAGCATGTAGTGATGACGCTGAAAAATATACGCAGTAATGAAGATTATATTGCCATGCTGCAAAAATTCTACAGCTATTTCTCCAACCTGGAAAAACATATAGCCGCTTATATCACACCGGAAGTGCTGCCCGACTATACCGATCGCAGAAATTCCGCTTACCTGAAACGAGATATTATAGAGTTAGGAGGTGACACTATAGAACGTACCGTAGATGTTCCTGTCATTAACAACGTATACCAGGCTTTAGGCGCTTTGTATGTTATGGAAGGCTCCATTATGGGCGGTAAAGTTATTGTTCAGATATTAGAGAAGCATGGTATTAGTAAGGGTCTGTCTTTCTTCTCCGGCTATGGAGAGAACACGATGCCCATGTGGGGTGTTTTTACAGAAACGCTGAACAGGCTGGCCGGCAACGAAGAAGAGCAGGATCTTATGGTTACGGCCGCAAGCAATACTTTTTCCTGTTTCGAGAAATTGTTCATCAACCAGGTGGCTGGTATAGTTGCTTAGTATAATAGTCAAAATAACTTCCTCACATACCGCCATGCCGACCAGCGTGGAGGCATCTCCCAGGCTTGGAAACGTGGAAGTTATTTCGGCACTGTTACTTAATCGAATCTTTCCCCGATTTTATCAAATTAAAAAAGGCAGCTTCTTGAATGCTGCCTTTTTTAATTGTTTTATATTTTCTCTGTCGTTTCCTGCTGTGTGATAGAATTTGTGTCTGCCTTGTTAGGATCTGCTCCTGCATTGTTATTCTTCACTGCTTTTTTCTTTCCCCGGTTATCTCTCGCCATCCGGGAATAGACAGAGATCTTTTTATCAAAAAGGAATTGGAATAAAAGTACGGTATAAGATTTATGATAGCCCAGAGAGGTATAATAGCTACTGGCATATTCTTTAATCTTAGGTAATTTATTCCAGGGTACAGAGGGAAAATCATGGTGCTCATTATGGTAACCTACATTAAGATTAACCGTATTCAGCGGCCCGTAATAGCTCTTGGTTTCCTGGTCGCCATGTGTGAGGAAATGTTCCTGTACCCACCTTGCACCTAAAGGGTGCAGCCCGATAGAGAAAAAGAAGCTGGCTATAAGATACACAGTAGCTTTTGCACCTAAGAAATAAACGATCGCTGCCATAAATGCGATCTGGATAATCCAGTTCACCACCGTCCAGCCATCAAAGATCTTGATCTCCTTGGTCAGGCGAAGCGGCCGGAGCGCCTGGAATACCGGGTAGAACAACAACCATATTGTTTTACCTACGGGCGCATTATTGATCAGCTTAGCCTCCCAGCGAAAAGGCATATCGGCATCCAATGCTTCTACCCCCTGGAAAGAGTGATGTTTTAAATGGTATTTGGCGAAAGATATGGAGCTGGGAAATACCTGTGGAAGGTTGGCTATAAGGCTGGCTATAACATTCATGGTCCTGTTTTTGAACACCAGGTTATGCGAACATTCATGCACACATACATATAAGGTATGACAGGCAAATGCACCCACCAGATAAGACACCACAAATACAGCCCACCAGGGCGCATCTCTTAAAAAATAGGACAAGACGATCTGTAAGCCTACGCAAAACAGGATCACCAAAAAAGTATAAGGATTTCTTCCGATCAGCGTTCGTATCTCCGGGTGCTTCTGAATAATTTCCTTGGTTCTGGCCTTATGTGGTTCAGGGTTGTCTGACCAACGAAAAGAAGTTAATTTTGCCATTTCTGATAAATAATAATAACTGGCAAAAATAGCAAATACTTAATAATTACCCCGTTTTTTCCTGCTCGTAATATGAAACGTTTCTCCGGTCTGTTCTTTCGCTCTTTTCTCCAGGGTTTGGTCATATTAGGGCCCATCGGAGTGACGGCTTATGCTATTTATTTTGTATTCACCAGCCTGGACAGCCTTTTGCCCGGCATTTCCGGCCTGGCTCCGGGTGTGGGGTTTATTTCCGTAGTGCTGATCATTACCTTAGTCGGGTATGCAGGTACCCGGTTTTTCTTCGGCAGGTGGATTGTTGAGGCCTTCGGATACCTCCTGGAGCATACTCCCGGCATCAAGCATATTTATTCATCAGTTAAAGATGTGCTGGATTCCTTTGTAGGAGACAAAAAAAAGTTTAACAACCCTGTCTGGGTGCGGGTGCAGGAGCAACCGGAGATATGGCGGATAGGCTTTCTGACCCAGAAAGACCTTCCCGAACTGGGTATGGAACAGCATGTGGCAGTTTACCTCCCCCACTCTTATGCCATTTCAGGCTGGGTAATTGTGGTAAACAAAATACATGTTAACCCTATAAAAGATATGAATGCGGCAGACGCCATGAAATTTGCCGTTAGCGGTGGTATAGCGGGCATGGACAATGACATGGGCAAACCGGGAAATGAATGACGATACACATCAGTCCGGCTTTTGAAGCAATGCCGTAGCGTAAGCCATTACTCCTTCCTCGCGTCCTACAAATCCCATTTTCTCTGTAGTGGTTGCCTTAACCGAAACCAGTTGCCCGTCAATATCTAAGGTATCGGCAATAGCTGCCTTTATTGCCGGTATATAAGGTTTGATCTTCGGCTCCTGCAGACAAACCGTCGCATCTATATTCACGATTGCAAATCCCTGTGCCCGAACAAGCTCATAAGCTTTTCTCAGCAGGATCTTACTGTCAATACCTTTGTATGCCGGATCATTGTCGGGGAAGTGTGTGCCTATATCCCCCAAAGCCAAAGCGCCCAGTAAGGCGTCCGTGACAGCGTGTAACAGCACATCTGCATCGGAATATCCAACCGCTCCTTTAGTGTGCTCCAGCCTTATGCCGCCTAACCAGAAAGGAACGCCTTCGCTTAGCTGGTGGAAATCAATACCGTTACCGATACGTAATTGCATTATTGATCATTATTTTATTAAACAGCCGCAAATAAAAAGGCCGCTGAATCTGCTGAAGAAAAAGCGGCCTGATAAGCTTGGTAAGGTGATAGACTATTTCATTATAAACAGCCAATTGATATATCTACACAGTCTATCACCTTAGTTTTTTATTTCTACGGGCGCTGTAGTAGTTCCCGATGAAGGTTTTTTCTTTCTTTCTAATTTTTGCAAAGCTACCTTATCCCAATCAAACATCAAAGAGAAACGCAAAGTATTTGAAAGCGGGTTACGCGCTATGCCGGAGCCCGAAGGAATAAGATAAGAGAAGTTCAGCCCGAAAACACTGTATTTCACACCCAATCCGCAGGTAAAGAACTGGCGGTTACCATTTTCCGGGTGCTCATAAAAATAACCGGCTCTTACCGCAAACTGATCCTGGTACCAATACTCTCCACCTACGGAAATGCTGGTACCATAGCCTTTTGGAGCTTTAGTAAAGGAATTACCGATACCGGAAAGTATACCCAGATCATTCTGGCGATCGTATGCTATAGAGTCGCCGCCATCAGCGCCTTTGTATTTTTTCTGGATAGGCGCAGGCGTAATGGACTTATTCAGATCCAGCGCAACAGTTATTTTATTATAGGCATCTACCTGGTAGCAATATGAAGCACCGATCCCTAAAGTAGTGGGTAAAAAGTCTTTTGTGACCTGGGAATAGCTGATCTTAGACCCGATATTGGACAATACCACACCGGCGCTGAACGTTCCGCTCCTGTCTTCGCCGCTATAGCTCGTTTTTGAATAATATAAGCCCGCATCTCCCGCAAAAGCAGACCCGGGACTGTATGCTCCGCCGTCGTTAGGCGCACCGGCAGCAATATTAGAGCTGATATACCGTAAAGCAACACCCACAGAAAGATCTGTTGACAAGCGGCGGGAATAGCCTATATCAAAAGCCCATTCTCTCGGCTTACCGCTTCCAGCCGGCTGCGCTTCCATTGTGTAATAGTCCAGGTTACCCAGATTAAAATAACGTAAAGAAGCACTTAAAGCCTGGTTATCACCTTCTCCGAATTTAAAAAAACCTGCCAGGTAACCCAGCCAGACGTCAGGAACCAGGTCTTTTAACCAGGGTGTATAAGTAACGGCAGCTCCGGCTTTCTTCTCATTAGCCGCCATTTTACCGATATTCCAGTATTGTGCATTAGCATCAGGCGATAAGGCAATTCCTACATCTCCCATAGCACCGCTACGGGCATCAGGCGAAATTCTTAAGAAAGGTACCGCCGTAGAAATTGTTCCTACCTTGCCATCCAGGTTTACTTTGTTATTGTTATTCTGTGCAAATGTATGGGAACTCAGGAGACCGGTTAAAATCGTAACACCGGCAATTGCAAAGCTTTTAGCCATTCCTTGTCTTATTGTTTAATTTTAAATCTAAAGTATTCTATTGTTAGGTAAAAAGTCAAAAATCAAAATTAAAAACAGAAACGCTGTGATAATCAATAAATTAATTTTGAATAGAGCAGCAAAATATACCTGACTTTATACTATCCGTTACAACCCGCTGTCACTTATACCTAAATAAGCATTCCTTTTTAATATTTTCAAGAGTGGGCAAAGATAAGATAAATTGTAAGACGCATTTTATACATTCTTATTAAAATGCCTGCCAGATTCAATTATCTTAAAAATGACCCTGATTTAACGCAGCAACACCAGTTTTTGGTATGCCGTTGCCGAAATTCCTTTTCCTGTTTTCGCCTGCAAACTATAAAAATAAACGCCTTTGGGTAGAACATATCCTCCTTCACCTGTACCATCCCAGGTCATTTCCGTTCTGTTACCATCAGTTGTTTCTATAGATTCCTTTATGGTTCTCACCAATTGGCCCGATGCCGTAAAAATACGCAATGTCACATCCATTTGCTCGCCTTCCTGGTTATGCTGGAAAACAAAATGGGTAATATCTCTCACGGGGTTAGGATAATTATATAAGTCGCTGATAAAGCCTTTATCCTTATTTTTCACTTCAAAGGTCACCACACCCTCGCCGGAATTATTATACACATCCCAGGCACGTACTCTTATCGTGTGCTTGCCTTCGGGCAGGTTGTACAACTTAAAGTTCACATAACCGTTGCGGAAATCATTTTGCTCTGTCTGGTAAAAGTCATTCATAACAAAGGGATTAGCAACATCGTCATCCAATATTGCGACCAGATCATGCCCAACAGAATTTCCTGAAACATTGATACCGCTTTCGTCAAACAGCTTAACAAACAAAGTCGGGTTGGGACCGGTAACGCCGCCATCCCTGAATTTGTTGTTATCAATGTAGGGACGTACAACCGGGCCGTCATTATCTATCATCGCTGCATCATTAAAGCCTCCCACGGTAAGCATGGTATCCAGTCCCGCAGCATCGGTACGTTCGTCATGAGCGTAATAACTGATCTTCCCAAAGCCATATTCATAATTAATATCCTTGGGAGCAATAAATGTTACAGAGAATTTGCCGCTTTCCACACTACCTTTTATTTTAGCCACAGTATTGGTCTGGCTTTGGAAAGAAAGTTTCTTTTTACCTAAAGCGGTGCGGACAGGATTAATGGTAGGCACAGTTCTGAACTTATCAAAAATACTCACATATACCGTTCCGTTAAAATCCGGTAAAATATTGCCATTTTTATCGGTAATATTTCCTTCAATAATATACTGTCCCAGAGCCCGGATCGTATCTGTAGCAACTTTCTCACTATTTATTTCTTCGTATATTTTAGTCGTTTGTACATTATGAACAGGCATTTGAAGCTTCAAAGCCGGATCGCCCAGCACCACAAATTTCCGGTTGTTAGCCCCCCCGGAAGTATATTCATTTTTCGCCTGCGCCAGGGCCTCGCCAAGGGTTAAATAATTGCCATGGGTATCCGGCAGGAACTGCTTCTTTGTATAAGTAGCATTAAGCCCCGTATTAGGTCCCGGGTACACGTTCTGGGTGGTAGTCACCATAGCTATGGCTCCGCCTTTGGGGTTAATCATCATTTTAGCACCGGCAGAGCGCTGACCCGGGTCATCGAAGCGCCCAAAATCACAGGTGGCCGTTACCATCACAGGTAAAGCATTGATATTGGTCCAAGTACCATAATCATCCGGTGTCAGGATGGCCTCGTGGGCCCAACGTTCCGGACTGCCATGCCCGCTGTAGCTCATCAATAAAGTACCATTCGCAATACGATCGTTAATAGCCTTATTTACAGAGGGATAGCGGCTGCCTCCAGCTGCGGCTACAATAGGATAGGCATCCGAATAGATCTTATATACGTTATACAACCTGTCCGACTGGTCAAAAAATTTGTTCACCGTATCGCAGTCAGCCAGATGATCCATACTCGCTTCGGCATCATCTGCCACATAAGTTACGATGTTCTTCCAGGGGCCGAAAGAGTTAGGGCTGCAATAGTTCTTTATCTTCTTCACTACTTTGTATGCCTCATCAAGATCAAAAGCAGGTATCCTTCCCGTACCCACATCCAGTAACATATCATTGCCGTCATCTAACAGTGCAAAAAAATCATCTGTACTATAGGAAGCGGAATAGCTATCACTGTTATACGTCTGGAATGTAGGTACTACATTGGTATTAAACGTCAGGCGGTCTTTATAATCGTATGATGCAGCGCCCAGAAACAACACATTGCGGGGTATCTCACTCTCATTGGCAGCACGGTCGTAAAACATCTTAATATAATTACGTATACCTCCTATATCCTGTCCGCCGGAGGAAAATTCATTATATATCTCATCAATAAGCGCTATAGAAACTGTTATATTATCATAATCCCTGTGAAATGCCGCTAACTCTTCTGCTGCCGGCAACAAATCCCTACGCGTAATGATCAGCAGTTCAGAGGGTTCCATAGCGTGCAGGTTCTGGTTAGGTACAAGCGCATTTTTCAAAGCCACGGGTGTCAGAAAACTGCTGCCGTCATAAGCAATAAACTCCCTGAGACGATCAGCCTTCCTTGTAATTCCCCAACTGCCGTCAGATTCCCTTTCCCCATCTATGGCTACGGGCCGCAATGGATCTGTAATTTCCCATACCTTCAGGTTTCCGCCGGGGTTAGCTATTTTAAAGGTAGCGTACCGGTCGGGTTCAATACCTACACTTTCCCAGTCCCGGAAAACAAGTTGTCCGCCATTCCCGGAAAAATCAAGCGCCCGCCTGTAATTAAACCGTAAATAATCCAGGTAACCCGTAGCATTGCCATTCGGCGTATAACGAAGCCGGATATTGACATGATCACCCGCAGAGAAAGT